>JAHDHJ010000244.1 GCA_020631375.1 Saprospiraceae bacterium
GGAATTCCACAATTATCCTTAGCCAGACAATTGGTTTTTTTGGATTTTAAAATAAAATCAGTACCATTGAAATCCAAATCATATTTGCCTATGGTATTGCTTTGGTATTCGACTTCGATTTCCAAATCTTCCATTTGCAATACCTTTTCGGACAAAGCGATAATATTCAATAATTTGCCCGGTTTTAGACGGTGCTCATAATCATCCGCATCCCACAATTGGAAATTAGCTACTTTCTCTTTCCTCTCGACTCCTCCACAATCTATAAAATGCTTTAAAATCACTCCTACTTCCGTTACATGAAAATGCTCCGGAACGACATTCCCATTTTCCAATTTGAAATTGACAGCTTCCGCTGTTTCCAATATCTTTTTAATTTCTGATATTTTCATATTATTTATATTTTGAACAATCCATTATTATACAAATCCCCTTGAAGGTTTGTTCTATTTGTCACTGAAATTCTTCGAATATAATACTTTCTGTTTGTCATCCCGTGGATGAATCACAAAACGATAAAAAGTATTTTTCTCTAATACCGGATTATACCATTTAGCAGCATATGTTCCGTATTTTTTATTCTTTTTCTGCATTCTCACTTCTATATCATAACCCTCATCATTTATAGGTTGGATATCAACATTGAACGATTCCCAATTCTCCCCATCCTTACTTTTCTCAATTTTAACAATCGGTTTGTGCATCTGTATTTCCGCAGGAAGATGATCCCTCCAAGACATTGTCCAATAAGCTTCCTTAGTTAATAGTTTTGTTTTTTCTTCCTCAAAATATTCGGGTTCATCAATGATTATTCTTTCATCCAATTGACTTTTAGTCCTAGGGAAACGATGCTTGGTTTTGAGCTCAACATCCCAAACATCAGGAAATTCGGAAATATTCCCTTGCTCTAATAAATCATTCGTCAAATGATATAATTGAGCAGCGATATAAGGAACCGTATTCTTACCATAAATCGTTTGAGAACCCTCATAATTCTGTATAGAATATTCTTCTGGTGTAGTGGCATAACTTACATAATCATTTGCCGCAGAAGAAATGGAAATGTATTTTGGTACTTGGATATTATTATTTTGATAAGCCGCATTTATTTTATCACACATTCTTTCCCCCGCAGTTATTGTTACTTCCCAAGGAAGCGGTACAAGGAGCATATCATCTATTTGTACCAATTGGAACATAACTTTGCTAGGATATGATTCGTAAGGGAAAAACCATTTGAATCCCCGTCCAAAAAGCATCCTCTTATTTCCATGCCCCTCCATTTTCCCCCGTTTACTTTCTTTTTTCCTCCTTGTTAATGCAGAACCATCTTTTATGAAATAAGTGAACATGGATCTATTCTCATATGCGCCTGCCATCGTACATGTTCCTACGCAGGGATGTTTGCTTATTGCAATGCTATCTATGGTATTATTTTTTTTAATATCAATTTCCCTTGCCGCAATTTTTATTTTAATATCAGATTTCAAATTACCATCCAAAGTTTGGAATAATTCCCATGCCTTATCACCTATGCCTTGCCCGATATTTCTTGCTGCCAACCAATCCAAGGGAACACGTTTTTTTTCCACTTTTCCGTCTTTTTTATAAAAGGGCAAATTGGGGGCAATATCTCCTTCCGTTCCATTACTAAAAGCATGTAATGCTTTCCAATCCGTATTGTATTTGTCTTCTATTCTCCATTCCAAATCCCTTTGGGCAAAAGCAAAAATATCCGCATTAAAAACATCTACCCTATCCGCCACACCAGTTCCATGAATCGAAAATGTTGTGAATGCACCAATAGGTTTATAAATATTTTCTTCTTCCTCTACATCTATTCTCAACATATATAAATGCGGATTGATCGCTTCGAAAACCAAAGCAGGATCATTAGGGTCTAATTTTTTATTTCCCTCGTTTTGTGTGTATGGAATAATTGCTCTGTTTCTGGTATAGCCCCTTACTTCTATTGAACCAGTTGCAATTTTGGCGGGACGCATATTTCCATGTGCGGTAAGAATGGCTTTTGTGATTTGGGAAGTCAGGAATTCATAAAGTGTCGGTTCAAAACCGGAAACTGCACCAGCGTTCGTATTATAAAAATTATTACTTAAAAATCCCGTTGGTCCTGAATGGGTATGTGTTGTAGTAAGTATGATATTGGAAATCGGAATATCAGTTTTATCCGCAATCCGTTCTGCTATCTGATGGTGCATAATCAAAGAGCCGAATGCCAGATCCAACTGCACCAATGCAATGTTTTCTCCTTGTGCATCCCTAATACAAAACACCCTGCATTTAAGCCGGGTCCTGAAACCTTTCATATATTTTTGACCTGTAAGAGAACGGGCACCGGATGCCATCCCCGGAGGAGGTGTAATATCGGTCGAAGCAAAACCTGCCATCAGTTTCCCTTTGGTTTTCGGTAGAGCTTCTAGTTTATTGATATGGAAGCTCGTTAATTTTTGTGCGACTAGGGATCCTGAATTTACTATAAACAATAAAAACAATAAAATGCTAATTCTCATGAAAATATAAAGGTGTTTTTACAATTTTTTTCTGTAAGAGTTTGTCCTTTGGCTGAAGTCCCTATCCTAGCCAGTGAAAAGGGAAAAAATCTTTTCAAAATCCATTTTTGTCTTTGCAGACAATGGACTGATTCTTTGCCCGCTTCATAATTGTATTTCCTACTCGATGCAAATGTAATAAATATCTTCATAACTGAAAGATAAGAAAGAATCGAGTAATGAAAATCATTTTTCATCTAATATCAATGCTATTTTATCGAAATAGTAAATTCAAATGAAGATTTTAATATCGAGTGGATTAATCACATTAAAATAAATTAGTTTGACAATCCTCTTTTAAATTCTGCTAATGTAATATTATTTTCTTTTGCATTAAGCCAATTTTTTATATCCAAATAAAATAAAACACCCTCTACTTCATCCTCATAAGGTTTCATAATTTCCTTAAATTCTTCAAATAAAGAATGGTGAGTCACTTTATTCCAATTATTTTCAGCCTTCTTAAAAAAATCCAACAATGCCTTTTCAAAATCAGAGAGCCGATCTTTCCGAATCAAATAACGCCGGAGTTCTTGTAATGCTCCCTTAATAAAGTTGTATTGCTCCAATTCAAGTAAAATCATCAGCATATAGAACTTGCAGATATAATTGAAATTTTTAATACTATATTTAGACTGGTTTAATGCTCGTAAATTCCATACATGAGCATCTTCATTTTTCCCATAAGAAAAGTAGTACCTAGAAATATGAAATGCCATCCATGAACTCATTGGAACTTTTTCTGAATATTTCTCTAGGAAATTTTCCAGAACCTTCACCTTTTCTTGATTAAACTCCAGTCCATGAATATAATTAAATTGAAGCCTATAAGTTAAGACTAGCATTTCTGCAAAATTGATATTTTTCAATATCGGATGCTTATTCTGCAAACCTTCTATTTTATTAAGTGTATCTTCCCATTCTTTTTCTTTGCCAGCAACACTTAATCCTAATTTCACTAAAAGTATTCGCTGTAAATTATCAACTACTAATGGATGTACTTCTCCTTCTAATTCCGATATGTTTTTATTTAATAAAGAGAATGCTTTATCCTGGAATCCATTATGAAATAATATTCTAGCTAAAATATCTGTTATGGCTATTTTTTCCCTATTTCCCATTCCTTTAAATTCCTTACCAAGAACATTCATTCCAGCTTCTAAATCATTAATATAATTTTTAAGTAATGCCTTATCCTTATCCCATTTTTTATGGAATATTGTATTATGTAATAATAACTGTTTATCTTCTAAATCTTGGATATTTCTAATCTTCCGAATTGCATTTCGACTATCTTCACTCAAAGCAATAATTTCTGAATCTAAATTATCTTTATAATATGTAGTATTTAATATTCTTCGCTTCCAATCCAGAAAATGAATTTTTATGCCATAGAGTTCAAAATCATTACATATTGACAAACCTTTCTCAATCATCTTAATACACTCATCCACCATCTTTTTTTCAAAAAGGAAATCTATATCCTCCAATAAATGTAATAAAGTTCTATACTCATCCTTAGAAGAATGATAGTTTCTTATGATTTTCAGAATTGTTTCAAATAATTGTTTTTTTGTAACTGCCAGGTTCTTAACTATAGATGGGTTTTTAATTTTTTTCTTTAAAATACTTTCATCATAAGATTCTATTTTATTCAAATAGGCATACAGTTCCAATAAATTACTCTTAGGATTCGATCCTTTCAGGTACTTGCTCACGTATCCTTTCTCTGACGAACTCATCCTTGAAATGACTTCATATAACTTATCTGTTTTCTTTTCCATACCAATAAAATCTAATTCCCTTCGCCCTAAAGGTATTATAAAGTCATCAGAATAGCTAGTAGTTATCAGACTAAAAATTCACTAAAATTCATCCGACACTATTAACTTGACTAACTACTAGTGAACATTAAAAAAACAACTCCGAACATTAAAAAACAATAACCACAAAATACTGAATAACAATAATTTATGTAAAAAAAAAACACACTTCCAAACATACATATTACAGATCTTATTGTTCATTCCAAACTAAAATCCATTCCTAAATTTGAGCCATTCATATTATTTTATTCAACAAACAAAAATTTCTTAATTATGAAAAATTTAGTTTTACTCATTACAACATTTTCATTTTTCTTTATAGGTATGAATGCCCAGAATGTTGGTATAGGTACTAATGCTCCCCAATCAAAATTGCATGTAGCAGGTGGCGATGTAAGAGTGGACAATTTAGCTGGATCAGGGACTCGTATGGTCGTAACAGATGCGAACGGTGTCATTTCTTCCCAAGCCATTCCAACTCCAGATGCCGATTGGTTAAAGACTGATGGTTCTACTCCAACTGCTATCACGGATAATATTTACACAGATGGAAATGTAGGTATTGGTACTACAACGACAACCGGTGCAGTTAATATCAAAAGTGCGAACCAAGATGGATATGGCTACGAAGCTGCAGTTACTTTGGAAGATGCGGATGGAGATAAAATGAACCAGGTTTTTTCCCAAAAAACAGTAAATACTTCTTCTTTAGGCAGCTGGTATGATCTTAATGTTGGGGCTACTACAGCTAGTGTTACTTTTTGGGTTAAGATAGGAGGGGATGTAGGTACAGGTTTTTTTACGGTTTCAAAAAATGCTGGTATTGTTCATCATATCAATGCAATGCCACAATCTTATGGCATGACTGTAACCCAATCTAATTATAATGAAATAGATCTGGATTATATTCAATTAGGAATTGACGTACAATTACAGCTTAGAATCAACGATGGAGATAATTTTATAAATGTTCTCAAGACAGGAGGATCATATTCGGGTGATATTGAATTTGGATTCCACATTACACGTTTACCTTAATGGCATATCTTTTTTCACATATTAAAATCGAATAGCTATGAAAAATAGATATATAATGATTTTAGTTATTGCATTATTCTATATGAATGAAGCAATGGCTCAAAACAATACCTTTTACATGGATGACAATTCGCTTGTCAGCCTACAATCTGGAGCCATTTTACATGTAGAAGGAAATGTCCATATGGACGCAGGTTCTGATTTGGACAATGCAGGAACCATCAACCTTCAAGGAGACTGGAAATTTGAAGCTGCTAATGTCGATATTACTTCTACAGGAGCGGCAGACGAACAGGGAACGGTCAATTTCGAAAATGACTTTGCCGGAAATCCGCACTTAGTAGGAATTTACCAAAGTGTCCTTTCTCCTGCTGATATGCTTGGAAATGCCGGATTCTATGATGTTAGAATTTCAAATGACCAAGGAATCTTAGAATTATCAGGAGGAGCTATTGAAATCAAGAATACCTTGGAATTCGATGCGAATCAGATTCTAAGGACAGATAAAGAGCCTATATCTCCAGCTGGAAATGATGGTGAGGATGATTACCTCCATTTCGTAAGAATCACTAATGCTGCGAATACTGCCATCATAAATGGAGCAACGGCTTCAGGTGCTACAAGTAATTTTGTGCAAGGTCGTTTAC
>JAHDHJ010000245.1 GCA_020631375.1 Saprospiraceae bacterium
CTTTGGCATGAATTTGGGGATTTGCATTTGATATTGCCATAAATTAATAGACTTTATTGAATCTGTCCTAATTATTCAATTAGGACAGATTCAATAAAAGGATTAAGAAGTTCTAACTTTCCGCCATCCGTTTCATTTCCTCAGCCTTTTCTTTTCCTAAATATTTGTCAATCGCAGAATGTGCCCAATAAATAACAGGGGTCAAAGCTACAGCAATAATAAATTTATAAAAATAATTATTGACCCCCACTGCTAATAAAAGTGGGAGAGTCCAAGGCGTTCCATAACTAGGAAATAACATCGGGCCAAAATAAAATGCAATAGAGAGGACGATAAAACTATCAATGAATTGGGAAACTAGGGTAGAACCTGTGGCTCTTGCCCAAATTTTGCTTTCTCCTGTTACTTTGCGTATTTTTTGGAAAACAATGACATCTATTATTTGACCAACTAAAAAAGCAAATAATGAACCAATAATAATGAGTAAACCTTGACCAAAAATTCCCTTGAAAGCCGCTTGTAAATCCGGTATGCCAAGCGTTGCCTTGCTTCCTGTCCACCAAGCAGCGGGGTCGAGTGCAATCGCCAAATAAACCATCAGAAAAGCATAGGAAATCAAACCCACCGCTAAATATGAAAGGAAACGAACCCCTTTTTTACCATAATATTCATTGATAATATCCGTCATGATAAATACGACTGGCCAAAGCAAAACTCCGGCGGTATATTGTAAAGAAACTGTTTCTCCCAACAACTTATATTCAAAAGGACTGAACCCCAAAGTACTTTCCATTTGAAAAATCTTCACTCCTATGAATTCGGCAATCAAAGCGTTTGCAATAAAAAAGCCACCCAGTATGATGAAGAGTTTTGTAGCTTTATTTTCTATGGTATGTTTCATTTTCTAGAATTTGATTTCTTTGGAAATTAAAAATACGGATTGTTTTTTAGAATATCATCTAAGTCCGTGACGAATGCCGTATATTTGAGCTTTCAAATTTGTAATAACATTTATTTTTGAAACAATTATTAGCATATGAGTTTTTCATTTACCAATTGACCAAGGTAAGCATTTTGGCACGTTTTAAAAAAACGAGATTGGGATTATTTTGGATGTTATTGTCACCGGTATTAACTGTAGTTATTTGGGTGATTCTCCATAATGCAGGGATTTTTAATCCTGGGGATACGGGTTTGGCGTATCCGGCTTATGTGCTTTTCAGCACAACTTTATGGGTTTTCTTTTTTGAGGTTTATAAGTCTGTAAGTGAAAGTGTGACCTTTCATAGTAAACTATTATTATCCCACCCAATTCCTTATGGAACAGTTGTTTTGGAAAGAACAGGGTTCCATCTTTTTAATTTTATTATTCCTTTATTAGTCAATATCCCTGTGATATTATTATTCGGTGGGGAAATCGGAATTACTGCATTATTGTTTCCTTTGGCTTTGATTCCCTTATTAATGATAGGCGTTTCATTAGGCATGATTGTAGCCGTATTAAAAGTCGTCGCAGTAGATTTCTCCAATGCGATGGACGAAGTAATAAAAATATTGAAATACCTGACACCGGTAGTTTATGCTGCCGATTCAGATTTGGGCTTTTTATCCCAAATTGTAAAATGGAACCCACTTACTTATTTATTAAGTTTTCCTAGGGACTTAATGTTGGGGCAAGGTTTCCATCATTTAAACGGATTTATTTTAGTGAGTTTAGTTGTATTTGTAATATTTATTTTGGCATGGCGTTTTTATTCTATTTCAGCACCTTTATTAGTAGAAAGATTATTTAGTAATTAATGGAAATATCTAAAAATATACCGTTGGAAGTAAAGGACATCAGCAAAAAATTTTGTAGGGATATTAAATACAATTTATTGTATAGCTTTAAGGATGTATTAAAAAAACAAGTCGGAATTTCCTTGGAAAATAATAAATTACGCCATAAGGAATTTTGGGCTTTAAAAAATATTAATTTTAAATTAAAAGGAGGTGAAATTACTGCAATAGTAGGAATGAATGGTTCTGGGAAAACAACATTGACCAGAATTATTTCTGATATTTTTCAAGCAGATCAAGGCGAAGTTGTAAAAAACAGCGATTTAAAAATTACACCTATATTTGCATTGGGTGCAGGATTACGACCTTTATTTACAGGACGGGAAAACATTTTCATCAAAGGGGCGGCATTTGGTTTAAATAAAAATGATTTAGAAAATAAAATCGAAGAAATTATTACTTTTTCCGAACTCGGAGAATTTATTGATTCTCCGGTAGGGAGTTATTCTACGGGAATGAAAGCGAGGCTTTCTTATTCAATTGCCATTGCTACAGAACCGGATATATTGGTGATAGATGAGGCTTTGACAGTCGGCGATACAATTTTCAGAGCCAAATGTTTTGAGCATATAAATAATTTTGTAGAAGATAAGAATAAGTCTGTAATTTATGTGAGCAATCATATTGACAAAGTACTTCGGATTGCACATCGGGTTTTGGTATTGGACAAAGGTGAATTGATTAAAGATACTAGGAATATAAAAGAGGGCTTATTGTTTTATTTGAACAATTGTTTCAAAGGACCATCTATAGAAAGGAAAGATAATTTGTTGAATTTGGTTAAAAATTGGACAAATGATGAGTGAGGAAAAAAAGAAATATAGAATCCTCATAGAAGCATCTAAAATATATCAGAAAAATCAGGATGGAGTAAAACGTTATTTGGATGAATTAATAAGGGAATTATATTTTTTTAATCAGGAAAACAAAGAATTTGAAATAGATTTATTATTGGGAAGAAATATTTTTCCTTTGGAAAAGTTGAATTTATACAATGACAATGAATTACATATTTCAATTGATACCAACCAGTATGTAGCTAATTTCGACTGGGAAATGAAGAATTTTAAAATGGGTATGATAATGAACATCTTGTATCCATTCTTAAAAATGTTTTTCCCTTTTAATTATAAAGCGAGATTAGGCATTGTAACCAATTTTGGTTTCCTAGGAAATTTAGCCGTTAAAATTTATTATACCCAATATCAAAAAAGATATTATCCGGTCATGCTCACCATGCTCACACGACTAGGAAAAGGAAGGTATACCTCTTTAGAAAAAAAAATTGAAAAATACGATTTAGTCCACGTACCTTTGCCACAAAATTTATTATTTTTCAAAACAATAAATACTTCATTTTTAGTAACACTCCATGATATTTCGCATAAACTATTCCCAGAATTCCACACGAAAGATAATATCAGAAGATCAGAAAAAGGAATAACCTTATCCAAAGAAAAAAACACTCATTACATTGCAGTTTCCGAATCTACTCTGAATGATGTTAAACGATATTATTCAATTAATAATAATAAATTAAAAAAAATACATGGAGGAGTGGATTTAAATAAATTCAAATATTCGGAAAAATGGGATGGAATGCAATTGGAAGAAAAATATTTTCTCTGTCTGGCAACATTGGAGCCGAGAAAGAATTTATTAAATACAATTGCCGCTTTTGAAAAATTAATAAAGGAAACAAAGGAAGAAATATATTTAATCGTAATAGGGGGGGGAGGTTGGAGAAATAGAAAAATAAAAAAAGAATTAAAAATATCTTCGGATAAGATTGTATTTAAAGGCTTTGTAGAAGATGATGAAATTCCTATTTATTATTCCAATGCAATAGCTCTAGTTTATCCTTCTTTTTATGAAGGATTCGGATTGCCATTATTAGAATCGATGGCATGTGGCACCCCCGTGATTTATGGAAATAACAGCTCCATGCCGGAAGTTACGAAAGGAGTTGGCGTTCCTGTGAATCCGAATGACATCAATTCCATAAAAAATGGAATGCTGTCCTTGTTGGATAAAAACAATAGAAAAGAACTGTCCCAAAAAGGATTAAAAATCGCCAAATTATCCTCATGGAATAAAATGGCAATTAAAACATTGGAATACTATAAGGAAATATGTTCTAAAATTTCAAATGTTTCACCGTAGAACCCTTATTTTCCAATTGTTTTAATGAGGTGATTCCTATATTGAAATGTTTGTCTGCATACTTAGCGGTAGCCTTCTCATCACTTTTGGATGTTTTCACACCTTCAGGAGTCATGGGCATATCAGAAACCAGAAGCAAGGCTCCAGCCGGAATGTCATTATGGAATGCAACGGTAAAAATAGTCGCCGTTTCCATATCCACAGCTTGGCAATTAATTTCCCTCAGGTATTCCTTGAAATCCTCATCATGTTCCCAAACCCTCCGGTTCGTAGAATAAACCGTTCCCGTCCAATAATCCATTCCGAATTTTCTATTGATAGTTGAAGAAACCGCTTTTTGCAAAGCAAAAGCCGGCAATGCGGGAACTTCGATTGGCAAATAATCATTCGATGTACCCTCTCCTCTGATTCCTGCAATTGGCAATATCAAATCTCCGATTTTATTTTTTGGTTTCAAACCTCCACATTTACCAAGAAAGAGAACAGCCTTAGGCATGATAGCAGTCAATAAATCCATTATAGTAGCCGCATTCGGACTTCCCATTCCAAAATTAATAATGGTAATGTTCTCAGCCGTAGCACATTGCATGGATTTTCCGACACCGGAAATGCTTGCCTTATATTTTTCAGCGAACATTTTCACATAATTGCTGAAATTTACCAATATGATATATTCACCAAAATCTTCCAAAGCCATTCCGGTATATCTTGGCAACCAATTTTGTACTATTTCCTCTTTTGTCTTCATATTTTCCTATTTTAGTGTAAAAATAGTGATAATAAAATAAATGAAAAATGTATCCAGACCATTAGAACCCAATATTGTTCCATTGATACAAAAATGATTCTTCATTAATGAGGAAAAAACAAAAATTATTTACCCTCATCAAAACCATGACAAGAGGAGAAAAAAGGGCTTTCAAACTTTTTGCCAATAAATATGGGAAAGGGGAGGGCTACTATATCCGTTTGTTTGATGTTTTGGATAAAATGGATGATTATGATATTAAATTAATAGAAAAAAAAGTATTTAAAACATCAAAAGATGCGAAACAATTTCCGGTTATCAAAAACCAATTATTCAACCTTTTATTGACAAGTTTAAGAAATCATAAATTAGGCAAACACAATTTCTATCGTTCCAATATGCTAATAGAATCCTATGAAATTCTTATGGATAGGGGAATGTATGAAGAAGCTTTGAGCTATTTATTGAAAGCAGAGGAGTTGGCTAGGTCTGAGGAAGATTTCCCATTGATAATTTCAATTTTAGATAAAAAAAACAACATCTTACAAAGAGTAATGAATCCACAGGATTTTGCTAAAGAAATAGATCTTATCACTAATGAGAAAAAGCAAATTTGGGAAATATTGAAATGGGAAGATTGGTTTGCCAAGCAGTACCATTCAATTTACCATTCGTATAGAATTAATGGCTCAAATATCTCAGAGGCTTTAAAGAAAATTTCTTTGGAAAAACATTATGACTTAATAAATAAATCCAAGCACATTCCATCCGTTAAGGCAAGGCACTATTATTACCTTTCCCAAACAGTTACTTTATACTCTTTGGATGAAATGGAAAAAGCAATAGAATATGTAGAGAAACATGTGAAATTATTAAAGGAACATCCTTTTTTCCTTCAATTGAATTTAAATGAATACCTAAAATCTATCAATAATCTCATCACCATAAAAGTTGGACAAGGAGAATATGAATACGCATATAAAGAAATTCACATACTAGAAAATGAAATTCCCAAAGAAATTGGCGAAATGAATAAATTTCTAGAACAAAGGATTTTTGAAATAGCTTACACTGCCAAATTATCCATTGCTGTGGAAGGAATAAGAATAGATGAAGGCTTGGAATTAGTTCCTGAAATTTCAAAAGGACTTAAAGCGTATAAAAATACCGGATTATCCATAGATCGGAATATGCGAATGAGTTTTGGAGTAGCACTGCTTTATTTCTGGAAAGAAAACTGGAATTCAAGTTTGGAATGGTTAGGTAAGATAGAAAATATAGAATTAGAGTCTGGCGCAGGACTTCCGGTAGTT
>JAHDHJ010000246.1 GCA_020631375.1 Saprospiraceae bacterium
CAAGGGACAAACCTACATAATTAGAAGATACCGGAAAAGATTTATGTTCCCTATCTACCAAAACAACCACTTCCACTTTTTTGGGAAGAATGGACAAAAGGGGTTGGAAAGCATAAAAAATGGTTCTGCCGGTATTTGCCACGTCATCCACTATTATAACCACTTTCCCCTTTAGATTTTCCACATCCATTTCCAAGCGAATATCATTTTGAATGGGATTTGCAGGACTGAGTTGGATTCGGGTTAGCTTGGTTTTAACCTCAGAAGCCATCTCCATTTCGGTTTTGAGCATACTAGCAAAATTAAAACCATTATTGTTGATTCCTACGAGAATCAATTCCTTTTCATCAAAATTCCTTTCCAGGATTTCTATGGCAATACGTTTTATTTTTTGCTCAATTTGGCGTTTTGTAAGTATTTGCATATTCTGATATTAAATTTGGATTGCGGTTACCCGCAATGAATACATGACCTGATTTGCGTTTTAAGCAACTTGTCAACAGACCATAATTTTCTATGGACTTTGCAGACAAACCCGCAAATAAATTACATAAATCCAAGCTAATAGATTCCCAAACCAAGATAAATTTTATGGTATATGGACTAAAAAACCATGGACTTTTATTTAAATTCAATTTGAATAGGCAATTTAATCCTTATTTACTTCAATTATTATTAATCAATTAATAAATTGCACCGAAGCTTTGATTTTTTTTAGCTTCATTTCATACAAATGAAAAAATAAACGATGATTCAGCAAGTCTTATTCGCTATCGTAGTTGTGGGAGCCTTTGGTTTCGCACTGAATAAATATGCCAAGATTTATAGGAATATCATGTTGGCTAAGGATTATGATACCCAAGGGAACGATTTCCAAAGAATGAAGAATGTAGGGCTTATCGCATTCGGACAGAAGAAAATGTTCAAACGGATGGTTCCTGCATTATTGCATCTTTGTATTTATGCGGCATTCATGATTACGCAGATAGAATTGATTGAAATTTTCATAGATGGATTCACAGGAAGCCATAGGTTTTTTAGGGATGCACTAGGTGGATTTTATACTTTTACCATTTCATTCATAGAAATATTATCAGTATTGGCATTCGTAGCGACTATAGCATTTTTAGCGAGAAGAAATGCCTTGAAACTCCCACGTTTCCACATGGATGAAATGACGGGTTGGCCCAAATGGGATGGAAATCTGATTCTTGTATTTGAATTAATGCTTATTATTTTCATTTTCCATATGAATGGTGCGGATGAGGTATTATACAATATGGGAAAAAGTGGTCAGCATCCCGGAGAAGTAGGTTCTTATGGTTTTGCGATAAGCCAATTCGTAGGTCCATTGATGTTTGGTTGGTTGGCTGAATTCGGGGATTTTGGAATATGGATGTTGAATATTTTAGAAAGATTCGGTTGGTGGGGACACATTTTAATGGTACTAACATTCTTAATGTATCTTCCATTTTCTAAGCATTTGCATATCATGTTAGCATTTCCGAATACATATTTCGCTCCATTGAATTCAAGGGGAGAAATGGAAAATATGCCTGATGTCATGAATGAAGTGAAAATGATGATGGGTCTATCTGAAATGTCTGCCGATGCACCTGCTGAGGATGAATTGCCAGAATTCGGAGCGAAAGACATTTTCGGTTTGACTTGGAAGAATATGTTGGATGCCTATACTTGTACAGAATGTGGAAGATGTTCTTCTGTTTGTCCAGCGAATTTGACAGGAAAGAAATTATCTCCAAGGAAAATCATGATGGATATTCGGGATAGGGCGGAAGAAGTCGGAAAGAATATCGATTCAGGAGAACAACAAGCACATAATTATGACGATGGAAAATCATTGTTCGATTATATTTCAAGGGAAGAAATCCATGCTTGTACGACTTGCAATGCCTGCGTAGAAGCCTGTCCGGTAATGATTTCACCTATGGAACCGATATTGAAACTAAGAAGATACGAAATCCTTACAGAATCTGCCGGTCCGAGCGATTGGGTTCCGATGTTCACCAGTATGGAAAACGGTGGTTCTCCTTGGGCGGTAAATGATGCTCGCGATAAATGGGCGACGGATGAACTTGAAAAAAATTAGAAATTTTTTATTAGTGATTTGTGAATGGTGATTCGTGATTGAAAAAGTATTTGCGAATCACTACTCACAAATCACTACTCACAAATCACTACTCACAAATCACCGAATCACGAATATTTCCACTCACAAATTGCGAATCACTACTAAAAAATAAAAAGATGTCAGATAAAAAGCTTCAAATCCCCATCATGTCAGAACTAGCAGCCCAAGGAATAGAACCAGAGGTTTTATATTGGGTCGGTTGTTCAGGTAGTTTTGATGCTAGGGCACAAAAGGTAGCAGTGGCTTTTGCCAAGATAATGAATGAAGCCAAAATTTCATTTGCTATTTTAGGGCAGGAAGAAAGTTGTACCGGAGATCCTGCAAGGAGAGCCGGAAATGAATTCGTATTCCAAATGATGGCATTGCAAAATATTGAAACCTTGAATATGTACAAGGTGAAGAAGATTGTTACCGCATGTCCGCATTGTTTCAATACATTGAAAAATGAATATCCCGCATTGGGAGGTAATTATGATGTAGTCCATCATACTCAATTTATCAACGATTTGATAAAGGAAGGTAGGCTGGTCATGAAAGGAGGTTCTGCATTTTCCGGTAAACGGATTACCTATCATGATTCTTGTTATTTGGGAAGAGTGAATGGAGTATATGAAGCACCTCGGGAAATTTTGGAAAAATTGGACAATCACCTCGTAGAATTGAAACGTTCTAAAACGAATGGTTTGTGTTGCGGAGCAGGTGGTTCCCAAATGTTCAAAGAAGACGAAAAAGGAGATAAGCGTATCAATGTCGAAAGGGTAGAGGAAGCCTTGGAAAGTGGAGCGGAAGTCATTGTGGCTAATTGTCCATTCTGTATCACCATGCTATCCGATGGAATCAAAGCCAAGGATAAACAGGATCATGTAATGGTCGTGGATATTTCCGAAATGATTGTTTCTAATAAGAGACTTTAGTTTATTTGTGATTCGGTGAATGGTGATTAGTGATTGAAAAAGCATTTGCGAATCACCATTCACCGAATCACAAATCACGAATAAAAAAAATACAAATCACTACTTACCTACTCACAAATCACGAATAAAAAAATCACAAATCACGAATAAAAAATTACTTCGGTACTTTGGTCGGATCCAATAAATCATAGAATTGATCCAATTTTGGTAAGATGATAATCCTTGTTCTTCTGTTCATTTGTTTTCCTGCTGTTGTCGCATTACTTGCGAGGGTATTGTATTCCCCACGTCCGGCAGCGATAAGTCTATTCGGGTCAACTCCATGATTATTTTGTAAGGCTTTCACAACGGAAGTCGCCCTCATTACACTCAAATCCCAATTGTCCTTGATGCAAGAATTGCTAATCGGAACATTGTCGGTATAACCCTCTACCATGACTTCAAGGTCAGGTCTGGATTGTATGATGGCAGCAATTTTTCCTAGTACTTCATGTGCCCGATTGGTAATGGTATGGCTACCACTGTTATATAACATTTTGTCCGAAAGATTGATGAAAACGACAGTTTTGTCCACTTTTACTTCCACATCAGAATCGTCTATTCCTTGTTTCAAAACTCCTTTTAGATTGATGGCCAATGCCAAATTAATGGAATCTGCCTTGGATTTGGCTGCTTGCAATAAATGGATATACCGATCCTTACTTTCCAATTGCGAAAGCGTTTCCTTGATATTATCATTAGCGGATTGGCTGAGGACGGTGAGGTCGCCTACTTGGGTTAATTGCTGATCCCTTTGTTTCCGGATATCGGCAATTTGATCTTTCAAATCCTTGATTTGTTCTTCCCTCAATTTGAGATTGCTCTCCAAAGTGTTTACAGAACCGTTCAGTTTTTCGGTTTCCTGTGCTTTTTCTTTTTCGCATTCGCTCAAAAGCGTCATATATTTATTCAATTCCTTACCTGATTTCCCCAATTGGTATTCCAAGTCGTTCAATTGTTTTTTTAAGTCCCGTTGGGAAGCCATGTGCTTCTTTTTACTGATGCAAGATGGAAATAAAAGGGATAAACTTAAAATGAAAATTATGCAATATTTCAAATTCATGATTTTGATTTTTACTTGGCGAAAGAACAGTTTTTTTAGTATTGCAAGATAACGATACTGAACTCATTCTTATTTTGTCACCCAATATAAGAAGATAAAAAGTGATATGGGAAAAATTGTTAATATGAACATATTATTATAATAGCGAACAAACTTTGCAATTGATATAATAATCTTATTTTTACAAAAAACATTTCAGTTATCGAAAATCATGATATAATAGAAAAGGCCTATTCCTATCCTTGTCCAAGTTGTGGAGGGAAATTGGGTTATTCGGCAGAAAAACAGAAAGTGGCATGTGGGCACTGCGGTTTTTCAGAAGATTATAGCAGGTCTAATGATCAATTGATAGAAAACCCATTGAATGAGGCTGTATTGGCGGCACCTATGCAGGTGATTGAGGATATTGGCAAGAAAGTATTCGACTGCCAAAGTTGTGGTTCCAAATTCATGGTGGAGAGTGATAAGGTAAAGGTGAAATGTGGTTTTTGCGGCTCCGATAATGTAAATGTTGAGGCATTCGAACACCAATATATCAAACCCGCGGGTATTATTCCATTCCAAATTTCAAGGGAAAAATCCGAGGAGGGTTTCAAGAAATGGATCAAAAAAGGTTGGTTCCATCCCAATAAATTGAAACACCTAGCGGTGATGGATGATTTACATGGGATTTATATTCCGTTTTGGACTTATGATGCCATGACAGATTCTAGTTGGGTAGGGGAGGCAGGTTATCATTATTACGAAACCCAGCAAATCCGGGTAAATGGTCAAATGCAAACCCAGCAAATCCAACGAACCCGCTGGCAAAGTAAATCCGGACAATTAAAACATTTTTTTGACGATATTTTGGTAGTGGCTTCTCATGGTTTGAAACAAGAGGATATTGATAAGATATTTCCATACAAATTAGATGAAGTGGTGAATTTTGATCCCAAATTAATGTTAGGATGGGAGGGTGAGATTTATGATGTGGAAGTCGATGAGGGATATGACAGTGCAAATAGGATAATGGATAGGAGGTTGCATGATTTATGTTCTATGGAATTGGGAGGAGATGAGCAAAGGGGATTGCACATCCAAACGAGAAAATATCTGAAGACATTCAAACATATTATTTTGCCGCTTTGGATCAGTTCGTATCGGTATCAGAATAAATTATATCATTTTACGATTAACGGACAAACCGGAAAAGTAGGAGGTAAAAAACCGATTTCTCCATTCAAGGTTGCTTTCGCAATCATTACATTTATTTTAATCATTGTGGGCGTGGTTTTATTGGCTCAATATTTAAAGGAAAGATGATTCAGATCTATATAACGGGAGGGACATTCGACAAGGAGTATAATTATATCAATGGCGAATTATATTTTAAGGATACACATTTACAGGATATGTTGGAAAGGGGAAGATGCACGGTGGACGTGGATGTGAAAACCCTTATGATGGTGGACAGTTTGGAAATGACCCAAGAGGATCGGGAAATCATCGTGCATAATTGCAAAAGATGCAAATCCGAAAACATACTCATTACACACGGTACGGATACGATGGTCGAAACCGCAAAAATATTGCATGATGCCAATATTAAAGAAAAAACAATAGTCCTATTCGGAGCGATGATTCCCTATGCTTTCGGTACTTCTTCAGATGGATTTTTTAATTTGGGTGCCGCATTGGCTTATGCCCAAATGAATACTCCCGGCGTTTATGTTGCCATGAATGGCAAATGTTATAATTGGGACAATGTCCGTAAAAATCGGGATACCGGATTTTTTGAAAAATTGGTTTAGGAATTAATAAGAATGGAGAAATATTGAAGGATTAGTTATCTAAACTGTGTCAATGATTAAAAAATAAATATATAAAAGATATT
>JAHDHJ010000247.1 GCA_020631375.1 Saprospiraceae bacterium
ATTTAGGATAAAATTTTAATAGATATTTAAAGGGATCGGTAAATCCTTTTTCCTTCATGTTTTTCAACAACAAACGATAACCCTCTCCATATAAATCTGTCCTTTGTTTTTCTTTGTCAGCCAATTCCAAATATTTCGGGTCATTATTTACTTGATGCTTTTTAGTGAGTGCATCAATTTCTGTCCAAGTCGTATGCCCTTCTATAATGTATAATCCCCAATCCGCTTTTAATTGGGCAAAATTAATATTGGTATATTGCCAAATATGGGTGATCTCATGTACGAACAAAGCCATTGTCTTATGATAAGGTTGTGCATTTTCTATCAGTATGGTATAATTATTTCCCCGCTGAATTGCCAAACCAATTGCCCTTGGGTCAAAGGCAGGTGTGGGTCGGAAAGTATTGCCTTGTCGCTCTTGTATAACATCAGTAGAAACAATTTCTATTTTAATATCTTTGGGTAATTGTTTTCGCCGCCCCATGCCTTGCAAATATTGCATCGCATCTTCCAAGGCCCGATTAATTCCCGCTTCATCTTTTATTGCCGAAGCATCACATTCCATACATTGTTCCCTGCCATCGCCCAATTTATTCATGGCGGATGGTTCTTGTGTTTTCCCACAGAAATCACATTGGTGCATTCCTGCGGGAACACTTGTCACATCAGTTGTATTCCCTCCTTTTATTCTTTGAATGGTTAGATTATTATTTCCAACAAATCCGGCAACGAGTTTCATCACTCCATCCAAATCCAAATAATTCGGGAATAAACCCAAACCACTATTTTTTCCTTTTTTATTTAATTCCTCTCCATAGGATAAGAAAAACGGAATGTCATTCTTTTTTCTTACATCACCCAAAGAAATAGGCAAACCTAAATCAGTATTATTTTTTTGTTTGGCAGCAGCGTGATCCAGCCAGTGCAAATAATCATCCAATAATTGCATGACATAATCGATGTGCGTATAAATACTTCCTAACAATCCTAAATCCTTGTGTGCATCCTCTAATAAATAAAGACAAATATCAAATTCTTTTTTATCGTCTTTTTTTATTTCTTCAGCCAATTCCAACTCAGTATATAATTGGGACATTCTTCCTTTTAAAATATTTTTGGAAGAATCGGAGGTGACAATAATATATTTATGGTTTTCAGGAAATAATGTCAACATTAATTCTTGTAAAATAACCTGTAAGCTTGATTCTAATTTATCAGGACTTGTTCCATTAGGAGATTTGAATTCTAATTTCAAAATTCGACCTAGAGGATAACGCCTGACCGGAATGAGGTCTTGGGAAATACTTTGGTATTTATAATCCGTATTGATTTGTTTGAATCGGATTCCTGTTTTAAAACTAAAATATCCTCTTGTTGATATTTCAAAATCCCCTTCCGTTAAGGAAATCCTATATGATTGTTCATTATATTTTTCATCCGTTACAAAAGGTGGCAGGATCGAATTAATTTTCACCATTAAATCGGAACGATAATCTACTATGTTTTCTGTCGGCTGGACATTATCCGTTAGCATGATATAATTATCGGTATCCAATTTGTTCATCTTATATGAACGCCCGTCAAAAGCAATCATTTGACCGATGACATATTTCTGATGGAATAAATCGAAGGGAACGATTTTCAATTCATTCCTATCATTCTGATCCACGATGGTAATCAGTTTTAGGAATTCTAATTCAATGCTATCTTTTACCGCTTCATTAATGGAAAATTCAAAACGGTTTTGGTATTCGTTTTTTAATTCGTCAAAAATATATTTTTCTTCTATCCTTATCCAATGCGTTTTTGAAATATCAACCTTGAATGCCATATTGAACAAGACTTTCAAAGCTTCATAAGCCGGCAAATCCTGCATCCCTATTTTGGAAATTTCAAAATTAATAATTGTTTCATCAATCGGTTCGACAATCATTCTTTCCAATAAAGATAGAGCGACCGAAAAACGGGAGGAATTCATTAAATAAGAGGTCAAAGGATAAATCGGAGATCCTTTGAAAAATCCTAAATTATCTAAAAAATATTCTCTTAATAAATAAGGAGGGCTGACAATATTGGCAAAAGAAATATCCTTTCCATAGGAATTCCATTTTTCCAGAATCATGGGAATATTAAACATGCTATCCCGAACCATTAAGACAATTTCCTCTTCTCTTTGATTAAACAAACTATAAGGAACTACATTGATTTCCTTTTCCATCTTGCCTTTTAATTTACTGGCAGGAACAAAGTCGGAACGGAATTTATCAAAGTATTTTTGTGTCTCTTCCAAATATTCCAAATAAGGTAAATCCTGTTGTTCTACGATTTGCTTACATTCTATGCCCTCTCTCCAAGCAGGAATCGCCAAAGGAATTTCCGCACCTAGAAAAGTATTGGCGTGACCGGCTAATAATTGGTTTTGGAAAGGTTCTCCCTCCAGTCTCCAGAAAATTAAAAATGTTTCATTCGCCTCATCCGGCAATATTTTTTCTTCGTCGAAACGAACTCCCAATTCAAAATTCCTTTTAATGGAATCCTGTAACATCGCCCGATATTGGGACATCATAATAATTTGTAAATCTTTATGGCGGTCTTTAAGGACTTTCATCAATACATTATTATTCGTAGGGTCCAATGCCATCGTTTCATCCGCATAGACAAAAAGAATCGTCGTTAATTCATCGAACCAAGGATAAGTCACTGCTCTGTGTTCTAATAAATCATCGGCAGAACTGATAATAATTTCTCCCTCGAGTTGTCCTCTTTTCGTGTGGTCATATATTGTTGTTTTCCAATAAATGTCATTGCCACTCAAACTTTCCAATCCTTTATTGAACCATTTTTTTACGGCTTGATGGTGCGAGGAATTATTAAAATTATTTCTTGGAGTAATAATAAGGATGTGTTCCCCATTCAAAACTTTTCTTAATAATGCCGTAAATAAAACCGGAGAAATTTCCTTGTATCTGACATTGGGAATAATGAGGTCATTATTTTGATCCAAATAATTAAAAATCCTTTTTTGTCTTTCACTAAGCGGGAAATTCTTTAAGATAATATCATTTAATTTTTCGGATGGCGTATCGAAAACTTCTTTTCCTTTATAATGCCATGCCAAGACCCATTTATCTTTCCATTCCCTTTGGTATTCTTCCCAAAGATTATAAATATCGGCAGAACGTTTGATTTGTGGTAAATTAATATCCACATCCACAGTTGCTTTTATCTTGTCTAAGCGTGGTCCATTCAAATACCAGAATATTTCCAGAAAGATGACTAATGGTATTGCTCCCAAAGCGGGAAAACCATTCAGGTGTTCTACTGCGGCAATCATAAAAACCAATCCCACAGCGGATAATATTGCAGCCCATTTGAAAAAGAGTCTGGCAAATTCCCAATAGGGATCTAAATATATTTTTCCATCATAAGGTTTATAAATATAATCGGGCGGATTTTTTTCATCCAACAATTCCAACTCACTCCAATCGTTCGTATTTAATGTTTTTAATTTAAAAAATATTTGGTGGATAATTAATTTTATTCTTGAAATAATAAAAATCATAAATGCAATCAGCATAAATGTACTGATTCCATCCACTAATCCATAATTAATTTTAAGGAGGTCACATAGAGCAACGGCATAGGGTTTGAGATAATCTCCGTATCCGTCTAAGTAAAAATAAACGGCTATTATCAAACTTATCAAAACTATGGCTGGCGACCATTGTTGTTTATAACGGGCAGCATGATGGAAATTTCCTCCTGTCAATGTCAGGATAGCAATGCCGTTGATAAGAATTAATATGAGTATTAAATAAATCAATATTTACAGTGTTCAGTTAGCAGTTAGCAAATTTTTCATTTTTAACTATTAAATTATTAATTATTTAAAAAGTTCATCTTCGTTCAGTTCTAAATAATTAACGATGTCTCCTACATCGGAATCAATTTCTTCAATTGAATTGTCAATTGAAATTTTCAGTTTTGTGTTTCCATTCAGGTAAGAAGAAAAACTGGCAAAAGGAAAAGTGTAAAATGGTTTTCCTTTCAATTCTTCTTCCTTAATTTGAATTATTTTTTCTTTTGGATTAAATGAATAATCCAAGGACATGTCCTTTAGTTTATTTTCCATCAGACCTTGGTGCTGGGTAATTTCCCTTGTCAAATATTCCAAGTGCTGTTTTTCCATTCTTGAATGATTCAGGGTCTTTTCTATTTCATCCAAATTCATTTTCAGAATTCTTAGATGGATAATATCTTTGATATATTTTTGTTGCCGACGGAATTCCATATAAATATCATTCTTTGCATTTAGTCCTCTGGCGTGTATTTCATCCAATGCGGCCTGTATTGGTTTTACAAAACTTTTAATAATAATGAATGCCAAAATAATTGCAATCAAAAATGATAAAGCTGAAAAAGTGGGTGACACCCATTCTTCCTCATGGAAAACAAAGCCGAACCAAAATGGTGTTGCTAAGAAAAATCCACCAAGAAAAACAGAAGCCCAAAACATGGGTTGTGTCGGTCGGATTCTGAACAATGCTTTTAATCTTTCAGAATTTTGTTTTACATAATCCCTAAAGTGTTGGATGGCATTTCCATCTACGGAATTTTGAACCATGTCTTTTTGGTTCGCATATTGTTCTTTTATTTTTTTCAATTCCAAGCCCAGATAATATTCTGTTAATTGGACTGTATTTTCAATGGGCGAATATTCGGTATTTTTCCGATAGGTTCTTTCGATGATATTAGGCATCGAACCTTCCATCAATTTTAATTGTGCTTCTATTTCTTTCGCCCAAGCCTGGAACCTTGAAAATGTTTTATCCGATTTGAAATGTTCGAAAGGAAAGCGCCTAATAGAAACGTGTTTTAAATCATCGTCATTTGCCTGAATGAATTCCGGTGGTTTGTATTGTTTTAACGAAAGTACCTTTTCTTCTTTTTCAGATTTAATTCCATTAATTCCAGTGAGGGCTTGTTGCAGTCCAGAACTAAAATTCATGCCTGCCTGTTGCAATCCATTTTTGTTCCAGTCCACTTGAACGACATAAGGATTAAATGTCCTCCTTGAATTTTCCAAATAAATATCCGACCGAATTAATTCCCGTATAAATAAATACAAGGATATTTTTTCATCCGGCCATTCTGTCAAACAAATTCTAAAGAAATAAAAATGTTGGTATTTGCTTAAAGCATGAATACTGAATCTTTCATAAAATAATTCTTTCGCCCATTTGTTTGGAGAAAATTTAGCCCAGTTTTCCGGTTTTTTAACTAAATTATCAATTTCGTTTTTCAAAGACAATCTTAGTTCGGAAAATTCATTGGAATTATAATAGTCCAAACCTTTTATTTTCAATTCATCTCCCGAATTCAAAATCTGTTCCAAATAATCTTCCAATTCTTTTGAAACATTCAAAAGGCATTTCTTTATACTTTCTTTTTCCTTTACATTTAATCGGTCCGGATTCTTTCCTCTAAAAATAGCTTCCGCTTTTTTCCATTCTTTTTCTATTGAATCCGTAACACTTTCAAATTCAATATCATTGAATTTTGGTGGAATGCCGAATTTATCCAATTCTAACTCATTCTCATATTGGGTAATTCCATCTTCAAAATTGTTACCAATATTTTTATCTACCCAAATGAAAACAACTTCTTCGGGTTTCCTCCATCCCTGCTGAATTATTTTTTTTATTAATAATTCTTTGATTAAAATAGAATAAGCCCTGAAATTAGAAGTGTGTGGGACATCATTGTGGAATAATTCCACTAAAACAAAGAGTCGCCATTTCTTCGTTCTCGTTGTTCGCATCGACCGCATTAATTCATTGGCAAATCGATCTATTTTTTTTGTCAATGTACCTGTCTTTGACCTCAGGAAATGCAATTGCTTTTCTTTATACAAATCGTACAAAAAAGGTGTTTGCAAAACATTATCCGACAAGTGCCGGCTGAGATTTATCAGGTAGTTGGTCATTTTTTTTATTTATGATTCGTGATTAATTTATTTGTGATTCGTGAGTGGTGATTTGTGA
>JAHDHJ010000248.1:0-3578 GCA_020631375.1 Saprospiraceae bacterium
GAAGAAATACATGTAGGTTGCCGCGAAAGGCAAAAGAAAGATAAACGCGTCAAAGCGATCTAACATCCCACCGTGCCCAGGTAGGAAATTCCCAGAATCTTTTACGCCGGCACTTCTTTTTAACATAGATTCCACCAAATCACCAAGATTGCCAAAAATGGCAACAATGATTCCCAACGCCAGCCAATCAAATAGTTCTATATCTGTCCAGTAAATTGAAAAGATATAACCGGTAATTAAACAAAAAGCCACTCCTCCAAAAGTTCCTTCCCATGTTTTCTTCGGTGATATCCTTGGGAATAATGGGGTTTTCCCGAATTGTGAACCTATGAGATATGCACCGGTGTCATTCAACCAATTCATGACAATTAATCCAATGATGACATGGCTGGTGTATTCCGGTTTATTCCAATAACCTAAAATATGCGTTTCGAACTCAGGTGTATCTCCAAAATAAAGGAAAAGGGTGAATGTCATAGGAACTCCTATATATAATAACCCGGAAAGGGAAAGAGAAATGTTAGTAAACGGTGATTCAGATGCTCGGAATAATTCATAAATAAAAGAGAAAAAAGCTAAGAATAAAATAAGAACCGCTAAGTCTTGAAATTCGAATTTCCAATTAACAAATAAAAAATTAAATGCTACAACAATATATAATATGCAGCTTAGGAATACACCGTAGTATTTTCTGAAAATATGGGTACGTTCCTCTGTTTTTGGAAAAATAAGATTATAATATTCCAAGGAGCATGTTACAAGTATAATTAGAAATAAAATAGTATATAGGAATGGTCCTCCAAAAAGCCCGAATAGAACAGAAGGTACAAATATGATAGCAGTTAATGCTCTGATAATTAAATTCCTTTTCATGCTTTTTTAATTTGATTTTTGGATTGGGTGATTCGATGAAAAGAAAACAATAAAAAAACGGTAAAGACTAATGATATGACGACTTGCCACCAGAGGATTTCAGGTACTTCTTCAGGGTTGCTTGGTAACTGTTCTGAAAAGAAGTATTGCCCAAGGACAGCATATGCATTGTTGCAGAAGTGCCCCCATACAGCAACCCATAAATTTCCGGACCAATAAAATAAATATCCTAAAATTGCGCCTAATATCATTCGGGCAATAAATCCTTCGAAATGAAAATGGACCGCACTGAAAATAATGGCACTAATCCATATGGCAAAATGAATATTTATTTTATTGGATATTTTTTTTTGAATAATTCCACGGAAAATCCATTCCTCTCCGATAGCAGGAATAAAAGCGATAATTAATAGATTAATGAATAATTCTCCAGGGGTTTCCATTTTTAAAATAGCGCTAATTAATCCTTGGCTTGAATTTCCAAATTCTGTTACCCATTCAGGAACAGGAATTGACTGGTTTATTTTAATACTAAAAGCAACTAATGGAAGTGTAGTAATGATAATTAAAAAAACCAAAGGGAATAATACTGAGTTTGGGGTTTTATCTGAATCCATCATTTTTAAGATATTTTTCCTGTAAAGGAAAATTCCAAATAAAAATGCGGGAATGAAAAACATAAATAAATTCCCTAGCCCCATGAGCCATCTTAAGTTGTATCGCTGATTTTCTAATTCTTCAGCTGGAAGATTATTAACTGCTTCCATCTCTATGCCAAGAATGAATTGCAGCCCTAGGGATAACATCCCTCCTAAAACAGTACAAATGAAAATCAACACCAATAAAGTGATGAATTGGAAAGCCAAGGGGCTTTGCCTATTCATCATGATATTGTCATTATGAGAATGATTTGTTTCCATACACGTAGGAAAATGCCAATTTTGTGGTAAAGGTAAAACATCGAAGGATATGACTCGACTAAGTGTCAATATTAATAAAGTTGCTTTAATAAGAAATGCTAGAGGAAATGATTTCCCAAATCTGGTGCAGTTCGCTAAGGATTGTGAAAGATTTGGAGCCCAAGGTATTACTGTGCATCCACGCCCGGATCAAAGGCACATTCGTTATGATGATATCCCTAAATTGAGGGAAGTCGTGACTACAGAGTTTAACATAGAAGGGAATCCGACGAGAGAGTTCGTTAAATTGGTTTTGGATAATCCTCCGGACCAAGTGACATTGGTACCGGATGCTCCTAATGCATTAACATCGGATGCTGGTTGGGATACGATTACCCATGCAGATTTTCTAAGAAAGGTAATTCAGGAATTCAAAAAGAAAAATATTCGTGTTTCTTTATTTGTTGATCCTTCAGAAGAATTAATCCAAGGGGCAAAAGATGTTGGTGCAGACAGGATTGAATTCTATACGGGCCCTTATGCTTTTAAGTTTGAGGACAATAAGGAAATGGCTGTGGGCGAATATGCGCGGTGCTCCAAATTTGCTGCGCAGATAGGAATCGGCCAGAACGCAGGACACGATCTTAATCTTCGAAACCTTTCTTTCTTTACATCAAGAATGACTGACCTTCTAGAAGTTTCAATAGGACACGCTTTGGTTGTCGATGCCTTGTACCAAGGGCTACATAATACTATTCAAGCTTATTTGAATAGCTTGGATGTTTGATATTCCAAAATTCCAATTATGTTAAAAAATCAATTTTCTTAGCATAAAAGCAGCGATTTTGATTCAAAGTAGGTTTCCATCAAGAGGGATCAACTAATACAAAGTGAATTTGTGACCTCATTTTCCGATTGAATCCATCCTTTTTTACGATTTACTAAACAGTTTTGAAAGGCATAACCTTCTGTTATGCTTCCCTTTGTGTAAGAAATCTTATTCTTTACAAATAATTCTAATGTCTTATAAGTGATAATAGATGGGGAAGTGAACAAATTTGAAGTATGGGTATGCTGTAATATTCAAAATATTCTATAAATTTGGCATTCGTTTTTAGATTTGATACTAAAAATTTCTCAATTAAACTTGATTACGGTATGAAACGTTTTTCACTAATTCTGTCCATGGTACTCCTTACCATGAGTGCAGCCTTCGCCCAGCGAACAGTAACCGGTGTGGTTCTGTTGCAGGATGAAGGAGAGGCCATTTCGGCCAATGTTGTCGTCAAGGGTACAACCATTGGAACTGTCACTGATTTTGACGGATCCTACACATTGGAGAATGTACCAGATGATGCTACAACAATTACTATTTCCTACATTGGTTTTAAAACAACTGATGTACCTATCGGTGCAGATAACACTGCTAGCGTTACACTACAACCTGACAATGTTCTTGAAACGGTTGTTGTTACAGGTTATGAATCTGTAAAGAGAGATGACGTTACCACTGGTGTTTCTGTAGTTACAGGTGAGGAGATTAGCAACATTCCTGTGGCGAATGTTGGTAATTTGCTTCAGGGTAAATCCACTGGTGTTCAGGTTACTGGACAGAACGGAAAGCCTGGTGGTGGTACTTTCATTAGGATTCGTGGTGTGAACTCTATTAGTTCATCTAACGAACCATTGTTCGTTGTTGACGGTATTCCTGTGACTTCCACAGTTTATAATGCTATCAACCCGAATGACATTGAAACTATTTCTGTATTGAAAGATGCTGCTGCTGCATCCATCTATGGTGCGAAT
>JAHDHJ010000248.1:3588-6044 GCA_020631375.1 Saprospiraceae bacterium
AAGAAAGGTAACGCAAAAGCTGCTCGTCCACAGATTAATTTCAAAACACAATTTGGTTTCAAACAAAAAACTAAGGATCCATTCGATATGATGGATGCTCAACAAAAAATGGATTACGAAACTGAATTGTTTGAAGAGTATGGTATCGGTAACGGTACTAATGTAGCTGGTTACCAAGATGGTCCAACTCGTGATTCTTTGTTGGCTATTGCTGGTGATTGGCAGGATATCCTTCTTCGTACAGGTACATTCCAACAGTATGACTTGTCAATGGGAGGTGGAAATGAAAGAGCTTCTTACTTTGCTTCTGTTGGTTATTATGATGAAGAAGGTATTTCATTTGGATCTTTCTTTAATCGTATGACTGCTCGTATCAACGCTGAATACAAAGCTGCTGATTGGTTGACTTTGGGTTCTTCTTTCATGGGAGCTCGCTCTAAATCAAGAGAGTTGCGTGACCGTAACAATGTACAGAATCCATTCCGTGCAATGTACGATTACAATCCATATGAAACCGTTTATCTATTGAATTCTCCAGATGTGGATGATATTCAGATTGACCCTGCGACTGGTAAGCCAGTTTATAATCTAACTCATGCAGGTTTCCAGATCGTTGAGGCAATCGAGAATAATCCTGAAAATGAAGTTGATAATCAATTCTTGGGAACATTGTATGCAATCTTCAATGTTTACAAAGGATTGAATATCCGTACAGAGGTTAATGGTAACCTTTGGTTCTTTGAAAGAGAATACTTTATCCGTCCAAACTCTGTTTTGGATACATACGTTGGTGATCCTGATAATCCAGGTATTGGTACAGGTAACTCAACTAGAAGATGGCAGTATCAGTGGAAGAACATTGCCACTTATGGTACGACTATTAATGAAAACCATAGTATCAACGGAACGCTGGGTGTGGAGTTTACGGATTTCGATAGTAGATCTTGGAGTGTTTCAGGTGAAGGATTCCCTAATGATGCCTTATATACCTTGAATAATGCTGCAAATATTGATGGAGGTTCTTCTTCTGTTTATGAAGAGGCTTTACTTTCAACATTTGCATCGGTTAGATATGGTTTTAAATCAAAATATCTAGGAACATTCACATGGAGACGTGACGGATTCTCAGGATTTGGATCTGACTATCGTTTTGGTAATTTCTTCTCTGGTTCTTTAGGTTGGAATATCCATAATGAAGATTTCTTAGGTGAAAACTTTAAAGATAAAGTAGACCAATTGAAGATTCGTCTTTCCGTAGGTACTACAGGAAACAAATCAGGAATTGGTTCATATAACCGTTTGGGAGTTGTTGGTACATCTTCCTATGCAGGAACCTCTTCTTTCAATCTTTCCCGTCCTGAACGTTCTGATTTACGCTGGGAGTCTGCATTCAGCCCATCTTTAGGTGTTGATTTCGGATTCTTTAATAATAGATTGACAGGTTCTGTTGATTTGTATCGCAAGAGAGTATTTAACTTATTCAACTTTGCACAGTTCCCATATACTGACCGTGATGAGTCCGTTTTGGCAAACTTTGGAGAAATGAGAAATCAGGGAGTTGAGGTTCAGCTTTCTGCTGATGTAGTTCGTCTTCAAGAGGCAGACTTCACATGGAATGTATTCGGTTCATTCTCTTTCAATGATAACGAAGTAATCGAACTTCCAGATGATGATAATGATCCAACTACGGCTTCAACTATTTTCAACGGAACTACTATTGATAGAGTAGGTTTGGAAACAAACACTTTCTACCTAGTACGTTTTGCAGGTGTTGATCCAGCTACGGGTGATGAGTTATACTATGATGCTGATGGTAATGTAACAAATGTTTGGAGCGGTGATTATGCTGTAGCATTGGAAGGGAAAACTCCTCAACCAAGATTCCAAGGTTCATTCGGAACAAACATACGTTTCAAAAACTTGACTGTTGGGGCTAATTTCTACTATAGCCTTGATAGTTATGTATTGAACTACATGGCTCAGAACATGCTTTCTGACGGTGAGAATATCGCTGATAACCAAAGAGTTGATGCTAATGATTTCTGGAGAAACCCAGGAGATGTTACTGATATTCCACGTCCAACAGGTGTTAGTTTCACTACCGACCGTTTCTTACAAAGAAATGATTTCCTTCGTCTAAGAGATGTTCGTATTGGATACACTATCCCTGTAAAGAGTAAGTGGTTGACAAGCGTTAATATCTTCGCTCAAGGTACAAACCTAGCTACTTGGACTCAGTATGATGGAGATCCAGAGGTTGGTATTGGTTCATCTGAATCTGATTTGACACTACCAGGTCAGGTAGCTTTGTATAGCTATCCTCAGGTACGTGGTTATACTTTTGGATTGGACATCAATTTCTAATCTAGTTAAAGTCTAAAATGTTAGTCATGAAAAAAACGAAGTATATCATATTTTCAGCCCTTACAGCAGCGATGATGTTTTTCGCTACATCT
>JAHDHJ010000010.1:0-13162 GCA_020631375.1 Saprospiraceae bacterium
TCACGGTGTCATTATTATATAGTATGATTGCTTAGAAATAAATTTATTTTAAAAATTTTCGCAGCCACACAACCATTTTGATTTCTTTAACATCTATACGAACGGAAGCTTCCTCCAATGGCTTCTGGCTTGTGTGGCAGAGTAAGGAAATGGAAATTTATTTCGCAGGAAAACACCGAACAAACTCCTGATTTTTTCTTCTCGCCACCACCAGAACCTAGGATCGTATTTGAAACCCGATTTGTCGTTTTACTACCGTAAATTATTTTATGCATTCTTGGAATACAGCCTAGCTGTAATTGGGACTGCCATTTCTTGACCAAAAAAATAATACATCATGAAAAAGTATTCGCATGATATTGGAAATTTAAAACAAAACCGGATTATGAATTTTCAAATCGGTTTAATTGTAGCTTTATTAGTCGCCATAGGTTCTATTAATTATACTTCCTTTTTTTATGAAAAAGAAGAAAGGCCTAAAGATATATACATAGATAAAGATATAGAAATCATTACACCTCCTCCTACAAAGGATAGACCAATACCTCCTCCTACAAAAATAGAAATAGAGGATATTATTGAAATAGATGAGCCTGAAATTGTTCCAGAACCAGATGAGCCAAAACCCACGCCAATCGATACGCCCACAGATTCCAAAATTGATGATATAGCTGATAAGGCAATAGCTGCTCCTCCTACGAAAAAAGAAGAGAAACCAGTAATAGAAAAACCTGTGATAGTTACACCACCTGCTCCGCCTACACCCCCAGATCCTGTGAAAATTGCAGAGCATATGCCTTTATTTAAAAAAAATAAAGATGCCTCTAATGAAAAAGAATTAAGAGAACAATCTGATGCAGCTATTATTTCCTTTATTAACAGTCGTGTCAAATATCCGCCCGTAGCTAGGGAAAATGGTAAGGAGGGAATGGCTGTAGTAAGGTTCATTGTTGAAAAAGACGGAACAATGTCTGGCTTTTCCATATTGAAAGATCCGGGTTATGGAATGGGTGAGGCTGCATTGAATGTAGTAAAGAAAATGCCTAATTGGGAAAGGGCTGGTATTATGAACGGAAGAAAAGTGAGGGTCTATTTCACATTGCCCATTCGTTTCAAATTAAGTGATTAATGATGAGGGTATTATTTTTATCTATTGCGACTATAATGGCATTGTGGTTGGTTTTTGGAGTGTGTACAGTTTCTGAAAAAACTGTTTATCTGCCGATTAAACCTCAATACGGACAACTTGTTTCCAAGAAAGATATTCTGGCGAGTTATGAGGCAAGATTGCCCTCGTTCAAACATTGTAATAAAAATGAATCCGTCCGAGAAATATTGAATAAAAGATGTTCAGAAGAACATTTAGTCCAATTTATTTCAGATCACTTGAACTTTGGTAAACCACATTGTACAAAATGTAATGGAACAATAGTCCTCAAATTATTTTTTGATGAGAATGGTAAAATAGATAGATGGGAATACTTGAAAAATCCTTGCGAATGTTTATCGGATGATATAGATAATATGATTCGCCAAATGCCGGATTGGGAATATGTACCGGATGGTTCTCATATAAAGGATAATATGAGTTTTGTTTTACCAATCAAATTGAAAATATAAAGAATTACCAAGAAGATTTCGGAAAATCGGTAGTTTTTCGACTATGAAAAGGGCAGGCTCAACGGAGCTTTGTCCTTTTCTTTTTAATGATTTGAAACAGGGGAATTCACTAATTAGTCAGGAATAATGTTCCATCTGATATAAATTTTTATTATATTGGGAAATAATCTATCGCTTCTGTTGTTTTTGGCAGGTTATTATTGCTTGAAATCAATTAATCACATTATAAAATATTTGAATATGCTAAACGAACAAGTACGTACGATAATGAGAAGCAATCCGCTTGTTGTTAGTCCGGGAAACACTGTCGAAGAAGTGTCGAAGCTAATGATTAAAAAGAGATTGCAACAGCTTCCTGTAGTAGATGAAGAGAATAAATTGGTGGGATTAATTACTTCTTATGATATATGGAGGAGTCCCAAAAAGAAACAAAAAGTCAAAGATATAATGACAACAGGCATCTTGAAAATCTCTCCTAAAGATAAGGTAGGAACTGCCGCTGAACTCTTTATAGATAAAAGATTTAAGACAATTCCTGTGGTTAACCTTAAAAATGAATTGAAAGGAGTGATTACCGCTTTTGATGTAATCAAACATTGTTATAAAAAGGAGTACCCGAATCCGATTTTATACAAGAAAGAGTTGTTGAAGTGAATTTGAAATTAAGTTAAAACAAGGCTATTAAGATTTACCAATAGCCTTGTTTTTAATTGTTTAAAACAAATTAGCTTTCAAAAATTTGAACAATAATTTCCAAGTACTGAGTTTGGGCTTAGGTTCCTCGCCATTGCCCATCATTCTCATTTGCTCCTCATACCAAGCAATATCCAAGAAACCCATATTGTCAATGAATTTGATGCCTGTAGTTGTTTTGGGTAAATGTACATCCGTTCTTTTTTCTTCGAAAAATTCCTTTGCCAATGCGGGATAAACCGCAAATGGTCGGGCGATTCCCACAAAATCCAATTCCTTATTTTCGATTGCCGCAGCCATCACATCCAATGTTCTGAATCCACCGGTCAAGAGTAGGGGAGCTTTGGTTCTGTTTCTAGCTTTTACGATGAAATCCGCAAAATAAGCTTCCCTTTGTTTTGTACTTTTCTTTTGTTTTGCTCCCATCATGGCAGCCTTTTCATAAGTGCCACCAGAGACTTCAATCATGTCCATTCCCTCAGCAGAAAGCATGTCTATTACTTCCAATGATTCTTCTTCCGTAAATGCTCCCCTTTGGAAATCAGCAGAATTTATCTTGATTCCAATAGGGAAACCAGCACCTACTTTTTTACGCATATCCCTATAAATTTCCAAGGCGAATCTGGCTCTGTTTTCTAGTGTCCCGCCCCATTGGTCCGTTCTCAGATTCGTTCGGGTAGAAAGGAATTGGCTCACCAAATAGCCGTGGGCACCATGAATCTGAACACCTTTCCATCCGGCATTCTTAGCCATCAAGGCTGCCGTTCCATAACCATCTATCACTTTCCATATTTCTTCTTCTGTCAAAGGTCTGGGTTTGGCGAAGACTTTCCCCATTGGCAATTGTACATCAGAAGCACTCACGACTTCCTTATTGATTCTGGGAGCCTGCCTTCCCGGATGGTTGATTTGCATCCAAAGATGTGTTCCCTCTTTTTGTGCGGCATCAGCCCAGGCAGCCAATTCCTTTTGGAATCGGTCATCTTCTATAACCACATTTCTTGGTTGCCCTACAGCCTTATAATCCATCATCACATTTCCGGAAATCAGAATTCCTGCTCCACCTTTCCCCCAACGTTCATATAATTTGATTAAGCGCTCGGAAGGCTTACCTCCTTTATCTGCATTGTTTTCACTCATCGCAGATTTTACGATTCTATTCGGAATGCTAACACCACAAGGTAAGGTAAAGGGCTGTTGGAGGATTTCGCTTGGTTTCATAAGGAGGTATTTGTATTGGAATAAAATTAGGGTACAAAAATACTAGATTCTGCCACGAATTTTCACAAATTCCACGAATAAGAAGCCATTAGGGAAATTAGTGATAATTCGTGGCAAAAATAAGAAGCCATTAGGAAATTATTTCCCATGCATTTCTTTGAGACTAGCAGTCATCACCTCATACACCTTTTTATAATCCTCGAATTTTTCCAAATATTCCAAATGCCGGTTTATCGTATCAACATCTCCCCTGACAGCCGGACCCGTCTGCATTTCCTTAGCAGGAAAAAGAGAAACTTTTTTTGAGGTCTCTTGAATCAATGGAATCAAAGTTTCCATCGGCAATTCTTCTTGGCGAAGAATATCTTCAGCCATACTATACAGATGATTCGTGAAATTATTCACCATCACTGCTGTTACATGAAGTACTGCACGTTGGGCATCATTAATAGAATACACTTTGGGACTGACCGTTTCCGCTAATTGGTGTAAACGGTTTTTCATCAATTCCTTATTGGAATCAATCAGGATAGGAATATTCAAAAAATCAGCCAAACGGTTTATAGAGAAAGTCTGAAGGGGATAGAAAATACCATAATTATTAAAATGCGGAGCCAATACCGTACTAGGAGTAGAACCGGAAGTATGTACGACCCAAGTATTGCCGGGCAATCTTTTCCTCATTTTTTCAGCTACCAAACCAATGGCATCATCTTTTACGGCGATGATGTAAAGATTGGCATCAGGAGTGAGCGAAGAAATATTATCTATCGGACTGGCTTCCAAAATTCGGGCAATCCGAACAGCCTTGTTGGTCTGCCGACTAAAAATCTGGGAAATGGTATGTCCGACCTCCTTGAGACGTTGGCTGAGATGATATCCAACATTCCCCGCTCCTATAATCGTAATCTTCATTTACAGTGTTCAGTTTACAGTTAGCAGTAAACAGTGTTCAGTTAGCAGTAAACGGAACACTGTCAACTGAAAATCCGTCTCCACATGGCTACAAATATTCCTAGCAACATTAGTATCGAACCCAGCCAAAATAGATTGATGCCTGGGAAAACGATGGCTTCAAGCACAATGTACTGACTAGATGGAACATCTTCTGCAATTTGAACTGTGATTTTTTCTACTCTTGGTGGAGTTTTTGAAACCAAAACCGTGATATTCTGCGCTTGGGCATTTACATTGCCTATTTTGAAATGGAAACCGAGTTCCTTAATTTCATCCTTGATATTGTAAGGAATACCTTTTCTAATGAAATAGATCGGTTTGCCAGTATATTTTTCACCCTCATAGGTAAAATCCAAAATAGCATTGAATGCCTTGTCTTCCGCTTCTGCCTTATAGCTAGGATGAGAGGGGTTAACACCAAATCCATTGAAAGAAATTTCAGTATTTCCATACTTAAAACTCTCACCTTTCTCGATGGTAAACTCTTTGTAATCTATTTGGTCTTCTCTTGCAAATGCCTCATCGAAAATTTCCGTAGTTAATTTGGCTTTTAAGCCCGATTCAGGTAAATATTCGGGAAATCGAAGAATCTTCGCACCCCGAATCACTGCAACAGGTTCTATGTCATAAGACACATTTTTCTTCTTGTCCTTGAGTTGCATTTTTACGCCGATGGGGAAATCTCCCTCCATCGGGATATAGTCCACATGGCTAGGATTCATATTCAATTCTAAAACCTTTCCTTCGTAGTTCGCTGTTTGGAAAGTATCTCCGACGATGACCGAATAGTTTTTATAGCCCAATGAATCCTCTTGGGATTTGGCGTACTCCGGATCTGTTTCTGCTCTAGGCAATGATGCCACATGAGTGAAAATGTCCTTGGATATATAATGTTTTGTAGAGGGGTTGGAAGCAGCTACTTTCTGGAAAGTTTTTTCATAAATAATATTGGGATATAGGTTGAACTCTTCTACGACTTTCCCATTATTCATCATGTCCCTTTTCTTATAATTGACCGTAAAGGTCCGATATAAGCCCGTTATGGTATCGGATTCATAAGTGACCTCATAGCCCTTCATATACATGGGCTTGTTTTTTATCAATAATATGTTTCGGGAATAATCCTCTTCGGAGAAACCTTCTATAATTCCCTTTTGGGCAAATGTATTCGTAGAAATATGATGTTGGTTCAAACCGGTAACTACACTTCCTATAATCATGATTCCAAAACCCATATGGGCAAAGGCGGAACCGACCATTTTCAAATTGGTTCTAACGGTAGAAATGATATAATCCAAATTGGAAACCACAGCATACCAACATCCGAATATCAATACATAATATTGCCATGCAAACATATTTACAATCTGAGCCGTACCAATGGTTAACAAAACAGAAAGTCCTGAAGCAATTGCACTGTGCGTCCAGAATTTCTTTTTCCAATTTTCAAAATTCTTTTCCTTGTATCTCATGAATTGGGTCATACCCGAAAGAATACCTATGAAAAGTGCAACCCACATTTGATATTTATTATGATGGGCAATTGCGTCTCCCGGAGCAGCACGATGAAGATTGGAATAATCTGCTCCCATCATCCAAGAGAAACCATCTACTATCTTATTGTAAACGGGAATGGAAGTGGTCATGCTGATCAGCATGACGGAAATCAAAAAGACCAATGAACCGATGAACATCCAGAATTCTTTGGAATACAAGGATTCTTCTTTTTCAGGAACGGGAATGTCCTTGTTATTTTTCAAGAAGAGATAAACACTTATCCCTATGAATAATAATAAGCCCAATACCAAATGCCATTCCAATCCCAGTTCTGTAAAGGCATGGACGGAAGTATCTCCCAAAACACCACTCCTTGTCAAGAAAGTGGAATAAAAAACCAAGATGAAAGAAAGAAGATAAAAGATGAATGTTGATTTTATGGAATGTCCGGTCGCTTTGGCGACGACATTCATATGGACTCCCGCCATTAGGATAATCCAAGGAACAAGCGACATGTTTTCTACTGGATCCCAAGCCCAATATCCTCCAAAACTCAAGGCTTCATAAGCCCATGCTCCACCCATTAGGATTCCCGTACCCAATATGGTTCCTGAAAATAAGGCCCAAGGTAAAATGGGTTTGAGCCAGTCCTTATATTCTTTAATCCACAATGCCGCAGCAGCATAACAAAACGGTATGGTAACGGAGGCAAATCCAAGGAAAAGTGTAGGGGGATGGATAGTCATCCAATAATTCTGAAGTAGTGGATTCAGCCCGCTACCTGTTATTTTAGTAAGATAATCCGCTTGTGCGAAAAGAGGGATATTCATGGTATCCCTAAGTAGGATGAATGGATTGATTCCGATTTTGGTTTCACCAATATACATTCCAAGGAGAAACGATGCCAAAACCATTTGGATAAGGGAAAGGAACATCATTACGCCATTTTCCCATTTGCCTCTGTTCTTGGAAAGAATGACAATTCCCAAAACCACATGCCAAAACATCCAAAGCAAAAAACTGCCTTCTTGTCCTTCCCAAAATGCGGAAAGGATATAACTCATGGATAAATCGTCGGAAACATGATTGAAAGCATAGGCATATTCGTAATATTTATTCACCATAAGGTAGAATATCAATCCTATGATGGAAAACACACTGATTCCATGTGCGAGGAAAGCGGTTCTTCCCATTTTTTTCCAAGTAGATGCTTCTTCCGAGTTTTCAGTCTTTTCAGCAAAATAATAAGAGATAATGGCAAATAGGGCAGCGACGAAATTAGTAATGACAAATAAATGTCCCAATTTTCCTACCCAAAGATGTTCGTTTAAATATTCTATTCCTTCCATGTTCAGTTAACAGTAATCAGTTAACAGTTAACAGTTAGCAGTGAAACCAATTGCTCCTTAGGTATTATGGGTGTCAGTTCTCTGTTTTAATTGATTGGAAAACTGGAAACATAGAAACTAATAATTGGATACTGTTCATTGTTAACTGATTACGGTTAACTGAACACTGCTAACTGTTTACTGATTATATTTCGCTTCGTACAAAAATTTCTTCGTCCTTATATTTCGAGGGGCATTTCAAAAGCATGTCCGATGCTACGAAATTTTCTCCTACCATTTTGCCGGTAAGGACGATTTTTTCTGATTTATTAAAGTCCGTTGGTTTGGCGGCATTCATGACGACTTTTCTTTCTGCCCCATCTTCATCTTGCATATGGAAAGAAAAAAGGTTAGGGTCTTCTTCAGGATTATAAACAACCGGTTTTCCTTTAGCAAGAACACCTACCACTTTTACAGATTGGTTGGGATTAGCTTCGGATTCTTTAAAAGTACTGTATCTGGTCATATCACCGAAAGCATTGAATAATGCAATTATACCTACGGCGATAATAATCATGGCTATGATATGTCCTTTTTTCATATGACTTGATTTATGATATTACTTCATTAGGAATCATTCTTTTTCCAAAAAGAATGATTCCTAATGAGATTTAATCTATTTCTTCAATTCAAAACGATTATTCTTGACAAATATCGCTTGCTTTCATGTGTTTCTTGCAAAATGATGCTAAACATTTTTTGATTGATTTCTCGATTAGACCTTTTGCGAGGTGGTCAAAGGCACTCGCAGGACTAGGTTTTTCATTTTGTCTAGTTCAGTAGCGCTTAAAAAATGACCAATTGTCAAAGATTTATTGTCCTTATGGGCAATAAATAGTATTATTCAGCACAAAATTATGTTTTTTTGTTGTAGGATGGGGTCATACCATTGTAAACAATATTTAAATTTGATACTATTTTTTTGTCTTATGTTGCATGAACCTGTAGTGGATTTGAAAAATTGTTCTGTTTACCAAGCAGAATATGAAGTATTAAAGGAGGTCAATCTTGTGATAGACAAGGGGGAATTCGTTTATCTAGTTGGAAAAACAGGAAGTGGGAAATCTTCTTTTTTGAAGACATTGTATGGGGCTTTGGAATTGAAATCAGGAGAGGGAAAAGTCTGCGGAGAGGATTTGAAAAAAATGAACTGGAAGAATATTTCCCAATTGCGAAGGAAAATGGGGATTATTTTCCAAGATTTCAATTTACTGAATGACAGGACGATTAAAGAGAATCTGATATTTGTACTTAAATCCACAGGCTGGAAGAAAGGAAAGGAAATGGATAAACGGATAAATGATGTTTTGGCTTCTGTGGGCTTAGAGGGAAAGGCATGGAAATCGCCCCATCAATTATCAGGAGGAGAGCAGCAAAGGGTAGTCATAGCCCGGGCATTATTGAATGAACCGCTTATGGTTTTGGCAGATGAACCTACGGGAAACCTTGATCCCGAAACTGCGGATGATATTGTTAGGCTGATTCGTCAGGTTTGTAAGGAAAGGAATATGGCAGTCGTTTTTGCTACACATAATTATAATATTTTGGAAACTTATCCGGGGCGGGTTGTCCGTTGTCAGAGTGGGAGATTATTGGATGAGAAAAATTATCTGGTTTGAGTTTTCGTTTTCTTGACAGCTTCTTAGTGCTTCGTCCCGTTACATTTGTATAATTTTGTTTTTCATAAAAATAGATATTGACAATGTTTAAAAATAAGACATTAATCATGGCTATGGTAAGCCTACTAATATTACCATTATTATTTTTGGCTTCTTGTTCTGACGATGAAGATGATACAACAGATAATTGTACTGCGGATTTTGTTTCACAGACAGCTACTGGTTTATTCATGGGTAATACTTTTACTATGGTAGAGGGAACTGCCGGGGAAAATTTTGCAGATTCGACTGAATTCTGGATTACACTTTATGGAGAAGCCGTAACAGGAGATGCTTGTGATAATTTCAATTTTGATAAGCCGGACTTATCCATCATTTTTACTGTTCCTATGACTGTTGGTACTTATGAATTAAGTTTTGGTGCTTATAGCGTCACATTCAATGATGCTTCTGTTCCCAATACTACAAATGCAGATGTAGCAGTTTGCGGTGCTGTTGAAATTACGTCTATTACTGCTACCACAGTATCAGGGAAGATAGATGCAGACGCTGATGCGAATAGTTACTTGAATGGTAATTTTACCGTAGAGCGTTGTTTATAATTGCTATATAAAGGAGAAATAATAAAAAAGAGCTTGGTTCCAAACCAAGCTCTTTTTTATTGATGTTTTTTTCGTTTGAGAATTATTCTTTTAACGGAAATTTCACAATAGTGAACCAATAATCCTGCAAAGTTTGGATAACCTGACCAAACTGTTTGAAATCCACAGGCTTTCTAATATAGCTACTCGCCTGTAATTTATAACTCTTTAAAATATCCTCATCAGCATTGGAAGTGGTTAGTACAATGACGGGAATAGTCTTTAAATTCTCATCTGCCTTTATGTTTTCTAAAACTTCTTGTCCGTTCATCTTAGGCATATTCAAGTCAAGAAGAATTAAATCCGGTCTGCTAGATTGTTCATAACCATTCCTTTGGTAAAGAAAATCCAAGGCATTCACACCATTCCTAACTACATGTAGGCGGTTCATTATCTTCCCTTTCTCAAAAGCTTTTTTGGTCAGGATGATGTCTCCCTCATTATCTTCTACTAAAAGTATTTCTATAGGTAGCCCCATTTCATTCATTCTTTTTTAATTGATACTTATTTCAAGAACCAAACTGAAATTCCTATCTGAAAATTTTGATTGAATTCTCAGATAATTAAATTAAAACTTACGCTATCCGATGGTTTGAAAAATAACCACTGTTTCAGGCGTTTGTTCACCAGAAACACCATGTTTGTATAGTAAGGATATAAGTTTTATTTAATGCTAGTATTGGTTTTATAATAATTTGATTATGCAATTTACAAAATATTGCGTAATTAATTTTTTTCTTGTAAATTCTTTAGTATTGAAAAATGAAAAGTGGTTCCTACATTTTCTTTGGAATCGAACCAAATTTCTCCCTTATGATGATTTATGATTTTCTTACACATAGATAGTCCTATACCCGTTCCGGAATATTCTTCCTTTCGGTGTAAACGTTTGAATAATTCAAATATGTGTTCCTTATATTCATTAGCAATACCTATGCCATTATCAGCTACACTGAAAATCCAATGGCTACTATTTTCTCGATAAGAAATCTGGATCTTGGGTTTGTCAGAAGTATTGAATTTTAAGGCATTATTGATAAGGTTGTAGAATAAGATGCCTATTTGTCCGGGAATTCCATTGATTCTAGGCAAATCTTGAATGACACATTCCGCTTTCTTTGATTTTATCAATAAGGATAAATCCTTGGTTTTTTGATGTACAACCGTATTTAGGTCAAAATGTATTATTTCCAAACCTTTTTTGCCAAGTTGAGAATATTGCAATAATTCTTCGATTAATAATGACATTCGAGAAACACCATCCACGGCGAAATTAATATAGGATTTTCCTTCGTCATCTATTTTGTCTGAATATTCTTCCTCAAGTAATTGAACGAAATTCCCAACCATCCTAAGCGGTTCTTGCAAATCATGTGAAGCGACATAAGCGAATTGTTCCAAATCAGCATTAGAACGTTTGAGTTGTTCATTGGATTCTTCCAGAGAAACCGTTCTCTTTTTTACTTCAGTTTCCAAAAGGGTATTTTGTTTTTGCAATTCATTTCTTTTACTTCCCAATTCTCCTACGAGCTTGGTTTTTTCATTTTCATAAATAAAAATAACCCCCAATATCATAATGAATAAAAATACTATGGATGTAAAATAATAATTACTGTCAAAAATCAGACTGTCTTTCATCAGTGATTCAGGACTGCTAATGTCTAAACTATAGAGGTAGCTAACACCAGCGATTAAGATGATTGACCAAATTAATCCCGTCCATTTATTTCCCGCAAAAAATGCTAGGACAGGACCTAATAACAACCAGAGGGTATCATCGGAATAAAGGCCACCAGTTTCTATGGTTATGGGGAATAAGAAGAAAAAAACCAGTAATCCGAGCAGATGACCGGATAAATGAAATGAACCCGTTTTTTTAAATGCGAAAGCAGAAAGGGTGGTAAATCCCAAAGCTATCGGAAAAGGGAAGTTATTGGTGTTTTCCAAGTTTAGACTACTAATCCATATCGCAAGTATGGAAAGGCATGTAAATAAAAAAATAAAAATAACTATTCTTGCTTTTCTCTTATTTTCAGGCTCTTTTTCAAATTTTATAGGAAGAAAATAATCTATGGCAGTGGTTAATTTGGAAGACATGTTTAATGATTTTATTGGGCAAGGGGTTTTAGATTTTTGGGCAAGATAATATAGAATGTGGTTCCTTTTTCCAATTCCGAATCAAACCAAATTTTGCCCCCATGAAGTTGGACCAATTTTTTACAAAGAGACAAGCCGATTCCACTACCACCCAAGCCCGGTCTGATATTTACACGTTTTAATATTTCGAAGACCATTTCCTTATGTTCCTTATTTATTCCTATGCCATTGTCTTTTATCTCGATTTTGTATTCATCCCCTTTGTTATGAAAGTTAATGTTGATTTCAGGAGTTTCATTTTCATTATAATTTATTCCATTCTTAATCAATTGATAGAAGATTTGTCCAAGTAATTTTGGATCCCCATAAATGTTTCCAGAAGATTCTACATTGATTACTGCATTTTTTTCTTTTATGAGGTTTTTTAATTTATACACCTGTAATAAAACAATGTCTTCGCAATTTGTTTCTTGAAGATTGACTTTTGCCCTGCTTGCCCGATTATATAAAAGTAAATCATTGATGAGGAATTGGACTCTTTGAGAGCCTTCAGTAATATATTTAAAATAAGCTAGGGCTTTTTCATCTAGCTTATCCCTGTATTCACTGTTTAATAATTGGGAAAAATTGCTTATCATTCGCAAGGGTTCAGTCAAATCGTGGGAAGTCACATAAGCGAATTGCTCTAATTCCGAATTGATCTCAGTAAGCTTATTGTTTTCTTTTATCATGGATTGCACCTTCTCTGAAAAATTAGAAATATCACTGAATACAGCTGCTAAATCTGCTTCTTGTAATAGAGTATTGCCTTTCGTTATTTCTACTAGAAAAGACTTATTATCCAAATTGATTTCAACTTGGGACAGCAGTCCTTTTTTGGCATTCGATATGGCATTTAATAGAATTGGATATTGGCTGAACAATTCAGATATATCACCTATGTTGGCTATACTATCAGTTTGGAAACTTGATAATATTCCATTAGAAATAGATACTATCTTATTATCTAAATTAAAACCAATGATGCCCGAAGAAGAGCGGTTATGAATTGGTGCCATTCAAAGTATTATTGTTTACATTTTGTCTAAAAGAAGTCTTTTAAGATAATGTTTTATGGTCATGAAAAAGTATGTTTTTAGTTTAAAGTGTTCATTTTAGACATATTCTAAGCCAAATGTACTGATTTTAATAATGTTTTTGAAAAAAATAATTAGTACATAAGAAATCAATTACAAAATATTATAGCGAAATTTCGCCATAATGGTAAAATAGCATTATTTTTACCTTACAAGGAATCAAATTGGATTTGCTAATAGAAGATTTCTTCAAATCAGTAAATTCCTTAATTATTAAAATTAAAAAAAATAAATCGATTAGAATATGGCTAAGTACGTGAGTATGGAAAACCTTAAATTCCTTATGAATGAGG
>JAHDHJ010000010.1:13172-31934 GCA_020631375.1 Saprospiraceae bacterium
CACAATATATCAGAATTGTATGAATATGAGTACTTTCAGGATTATGACAAAGAGGGAGTAGATATACTTTTGGATTCGGCCAAAGATTTATCGGATAAGGCATTCTATCCTTATTTTAGGGAAATGGACACGGAACCCGCCAAATATGAGAACGGCAGCATTACAGTTCATCCTGCTATCGGAGATATGATAAAAGGCTATTCAGAATTAGGTCTGATTAACGGAGTGTTCAGTTACGAAAACGGAGGGATGCAGTTACCTGCAATGTTATTCTGTGCCTGCAACCATATCATTGAATCCGCCAATAATTCAGGAGTGGGTTATATGGGTTTGGCGACGGGTTCAGCCAATCTCATACTTACCTTTGGTTCCGAAGAACTCAAGAAAACATTTGTTCCCAAAATGATAAATGGTGAATGGATGGGAACCATGTGCCTTACCGAACCCCAAGCGGGAAGTTCATTGTCAGACCTAAGTACTTCGGCGATACCCAAGGAAGACGGCTCTTACCAAATCAAAGGACAGAAAATTTTCATATCCGGTGGCGACCACCAGTTCGGTAAGAATTTTGTCCACTTGGTATTGGCAAGGATAGACGGTGCTCCTGCGGGCACCAAAGGAATCTCACTTTTTGTAGTTCCTAAATTAATGCCAAAGGAAGATGGCTCATTAATAGATAATGATGTGATAACAGCCGGCGATTTCCAAAAAATGGGACAACGTGGATATTGTACGGCACATTTGGTCTTCGGAGAAAATGACAATTGTAAAGGTTACTTGGTCGGAGAAGCGAACAAGGGCTTGAAATATATGTTCAAAATGATGAACGAAGCAAGGATAGAAGTGGGAATCACAGCGACCTCCACTGCTACGGCGGCTTATTATGCATCATTGCAATATGCGAACGAACGCCCACAAGGCAGGAGAATCCAAAGTTCGGGCAAAAAAGATGTGAATTCAGAACAAACCCTGATTATCAATCATCCGGATGTCCGAAGAATGTTATTCTTACAAAAAGCGGTAGTAGAGGGTTCATTAAGCCTTCTCATGGAATGTACCAAAGCCGCGGATTTGCATCGGGTGACAGAGGGTGAAGTTGCCGAAGCGAACCATTTATTATTGGAATTTTTGACTCCGATAGCCAAAACCTACCCCTCGGAAATGGGACAAACGGCGATTAGCAATGGATTGCAAATTCTAGGAGGATATGGATTTACCGCTGATTTTCCTTTACAGCAATATTATAGGGATATTCGGATTTGTGCCTTGTATGAAGGAACGACAGGAATCCAGTCCATGGATTTGTTAGGAAGAAAAGTGACTATGAAAAATGGTCAGGCATTACAAATCATTTTAGGAGAAATGCAAAAAACGCTAGGAGCAGCATCTACTTTCGATGATTTGAGGCCCTATGTAAAAGATTTCGGAGCCAAATTGGAAATGACCCAAAAGATATTAGGTCATTTGATGCCTTACGCTATGAAAGGGGATTATGACAGATACTTGATGGATGCCAGTATTTTCATGGAATTCACAAGCACGATTATCATAGGATGGCAATGGCTGAAAATGGCAGTGGCTGCCAAGCAAGCTTTGGTTTCCGGAAATATGACTTATTCGGAAGAATTTTATGAAAGTAAAATCCACACCATGAGATTCTATTTCAAATACGAAATGCCTAAGACATTGGGATTGGCAGATACGATGTTGAATAATGAGGTCTTGACCATAATGGAAGAGGAAAAAGTAAGTGTGGAATTTTAAGCGTTTAATCACCATAGATTAAAAACGATTTCTAGTGGACTTAAAAACATCAGATGCTTTAATAACATCTGATGTTTTTTTAATTTTGTGGCATGAGAAAACCAATTGCCATTTTATTACTCCCTATATTCTTTTTGGCTTGTTTTGAGATTAGGACAAACTATGATTACGAAGAAGGAATTATAGAAGAAGAACCTGTTGTTGTTGCTATTCCTGTTTGTAAGGAAGATTCCCTTTTATTGGTTTTGGAAGAACAAAAGAAAGTCATTGATTCCTTGAGGATTCTTGCCTCATTCCATAACCATGTACATGAAGAAGATACATTGGGACCCAATAGGGTAGCCTTGGATTCCCTTACGAAAATACAATACGAAAATGATTGGAGACCTTTTACGGACATAGGAGGTTTTTATGATAAATTCTTTGAGGGGAAAGAAGATTATATTTCGGATGGATTCGATTTTGCCGTAGGCAAACCAGATGGAAATGGATATTATGTAGCAAGGCGGTTTATGCAGGATAATCATTTGGGGGATGATTTCAATGCTCGGACAGGAGGAAATACCGACGAGGGCGATCCTGTTTATTCTATTGCTAACGGATTTGTCAGTTTTGCTTTTGACCTAAAAGGCGGTTGGGGGAAAACGGTCCGAATAATCCATAAGACCATAGACGGGGAATATCTGGAATCCTTATATTCCCATTGTGATGAAATATTTGTCGATTTTGGACAATATGTGAAACGGGGCGATTTAATTGGGACCATAGGAACTGCACATGGTAAATATCCGGCACACTTGCACTTGGAATTAAGGACTGAGGTCAACTTGCCATTGGGGACGGGTTATGCACTACATCCGGACGGATACACTTCACCTACATTATATATTAGGAATAATCGCCCAAGATGGTAAATCATTCAATAATTATTTATTACATTCGTTAAAAGGTTTATGTAAACCTAAAATACCCAAAACGTGTAATTTTAATTCAAGTTGCGGACAAGTCCGCAAAGTATTTTTAGTTTATAACTATGGTCTATGGACTATCGTCTATTGACCAGTTGCGTTTTACGCAACTTGGATTGATTAAACACAAACACTCAACTTTATTTTATAGATTAAATCAAGGCAAAATAGGATGGGTCGATATTTTTCAATTATAATTTTTTTATTCTCCAGCTTTTTTATTGGGAACAATAATGAAAGGCGTACAGATGATTTGGATTATTCTTCAAAGAGTAAGGCCATTGCCTTTGGCAAATTAAATGAACGGAATATAGAAACGGACAGCCTGCCTTTATATATGCAAGGCGAGGGGATTTTGGAACCGCCGATAGATATAAGTGGATATAATAATGCAGAGGAATATTTCGATCAATTATTCCACGGAAAATGGACTTATCTCGCTGCGGGCTATGATTTTCCAGTAGGGAAGCCCGATGCTAAAGGATATTATATTGCTCGTAAATTCATGGAAGAAAGACATTTGGGAGATGATTTTAATTCCAAGGCAGGAGGCAACTCGGATTTGGGACATCCTGTTTATGCTATTGCAAATGGAGTAGTTACTTTCTCAAAAGACATTGGTGGCGGATGGGGAAAAACCATGAGGATTGTTCATAAGAATATGGATAAGACCTATGTAGAATCCTTGTATTCGCATTGTGATGAGATTTTTGTAAAGTATGGACAATTCGTAAAAAAAGGTGAGAAAATCGGAACAATAGGCACGGCGAATGGTCAATATTTGGCACATCTGCACCATGAAATCCGCACCGAAATTAATTTGCCATTGGGTAGGGGATATGCAGATGAACCTACGGGTTATGTAGCACCGACACGATATATCCGGGCACACCGTCCGAGGTGGTAATGTGAATAGATGTTCAAATTTGTAGATATTTAGATTTATAGATGAAAATTGCGATTAAGGGAGTAGCTTATTAATAACCTACTCCCTTAATCGCATCTTAGAAATATAATCGTGATTTGTTTTTGGCACAGCTCTTACAAGTATCTTAAAAATTATTATGCCCAATAAAAAATGGGAATTAAAATTTATTTTAATTCCTTTATTCCTGATTCTTTTTCCGAATATATTTTTTGCTCAAACAGAAACGGAATGCAAGCCATTCCATAAAGGATATTTTCTTTTTGAAGCGAATGAGAATGAAACATATTTAATCAGAAGGAAAAGGAATAAACAAATAGAAATCAATCTCCAAAGCCAACAGAAAGTAGGGACAAAAATTAAATGGTTTTCCGATTGTGTTTACCAATTAAAATATTCCAAATCCCAAGAAAATGATACCACTAGTCTCAAGGAAATTCCGGTATTCGTAAGGATAAATGAAATAGAAGGGAATCAATATTCCTTTATTGTGTCCGGTTTTGATGAATTGATAGAATTCAAAGGGAAAGTGGAGAAAATTCGGAGGAGGAAGTTTAGGCAATTAAAATTATTTTAAACTTCGACTTGTCCCTCAAATTTTGCCGCACAGAAATATTCTTATTTTCCATATATTTGCATCAAAAAATAATCAAGAATGGATTACCAAAGTTTAATTGTAACATACGAAGATGGCATAGCCACTATAACTATTAATAGGGAAAGAGCATTGAATGCCTTGAATAAAGTCGTGTTTTCTGAATTACGTCATTTCTTTTCTGTAGAAGGACCTGCTCAGGAAAACCTAAGTGGAGTCATCATAACCGGAGCAGGAGAAAAAGCATTCGCCGCAGGAGCGGATATCAAGGAATTCGCAGGTTTGAATGCAGAAAAGGCAATGGCATTGTCCCAATACGGACATGAGGTTTTCTTTATGATAGAACAGTTTCCTAAACCGGTCATTGCAGCGGTTAACGGATTTTCCTTAGGCGGTGGATGCGAACTGGCAATGGCTTGCCATATGCGGATAGCAGGAGCGAAAGCTCGTTTCGGTCAACCTGAAGTGAATCTGGGATTGACTCCGGGCTATGCAGGAACCCAACGTTTAATCCAGTTGATTGGGAAATCAAAGGCAATGGAATTATTATTGACGGCTGATATGATTAAGGCGGATGAGGCATTGAGTTTGGGATTGGTAAATCATGTGGTGGAGCAAGGAGAAGAAGTTGCGAAAGCAAAAGAAATTCTAATGAAAATAGGAACGAAAGCTCCATTGGCAGTAGCCAAAGTCATAGAATGTGTGAATGCTTATTTTGATAAAACTGCGGATGGCTTCGAGCATGAAGTGAAGTCATTTGGATTATTGGCAGAGACGGAAGATTTTGTAGAAGGAGCCAAAGCTTTTGTTGAAAAACGGAAAGCGGTTTTTAAAGGAAAATAGAATTTAAAAATTCTGCCACGAATGATCAGGAATAAGAAACCATTAGGGAAATTCGTGATAATTCGTGGCGGAAAAAGAAGCAAAAAAATTAATAAACATATTCATAACAGCCCAGATCCGGCATAGTAGCATCTCTGGAAACTCCCTCCAGATCCAATTCTAATCCAAGTAAAGGAATCGCTTTTTCTTCAGCAAAAGATAAGGTGTCCAAATGGTAATCTCCCTCGAAAGTATCAAAGAAAAGATTCTCATCCGAAGGCAAAGTATAGCAAGTGCTATTGATACAATTAGCCGTAAAGAAATCTGGATAGTCCTCTAATAATTCATTCACTTTTACGATGCAATTTTGGAAACTTACATTAAATGCTTCTCCATTACAATCCCGATCAAAGAAATTGATTTCATCATTCCTAGAACCTGAAACGATACAATTCGTAAAGGAAGCATTCAGATCATTGCCCAGACAGTCGAAACAAGTCTGATCCAAGCAAAGCACATTCGTCAAACGGAGAGAAGAAACATCCGAACCATAATTTGCCATTGTACAGTATTTGAAATCATAATTCCCTCCGAATTCCAACTGCACACTATTCGCACCATTATCTACAAACAATGAATTCTTAGCATTGATATTGGCGTGTACGCCCAATAGACCCGCATTGGAAGTATTCCTGATTTCAGAATTACACAATTCCAGGTTCGCCATAGAATCCACCCGTATTCCGACAATGGAATTTTTGATAATGGTATGTTTGATCGTATGGATATTATTTCCCGTTCCCAAGCGGATGCCGCCCCATTGCCCGGAAACATCTTGGAAAGGTTCTTCGAGCCGATCTCCTTGTATCGTAATCGGATTTCCTAACTCACCCTCCATCGTCAATTTACTGTCCGGACCAAAAAACCAGATGCCATCATTATAGAATACACCACCACCCGAATTCACGATTCCTCCATGAACATAAATATCCGTTCCTGCCGGAATCACAATTTCACAACTATCTATAAACAATACACCATATAATACATAAGGCTTCGGGTCATCCCAAGTTTCTATTCCCATGTCGCAGGTATATAAATTGATATTTCTACCTTGGAATCTATCGGGAAAATAATTCGCATTTTGCCCAAAGGCTTCCAAAATTACCTCTTGGGAATTTCCATTCGTTTCGAATTTCAGTTTTTCATAAATGACGAAGGGACTCACGGAAAGTGGCTCGTCAGGATCAATCGTGACTTCCATGAAAATATAAATACTATCATTGCCCGCTACGGGAATCGGAGGAAGCGGTTCGCCCGTATCTACTACATTTCCATTCGTATTTGTCATGACAGTACCGTTGGGGCTGACAGTATAACCATCCACATTCATTCTGAATCGAGATTGGTCGCCCTCTTCCAGAAATATTTTTTGTATTTCAATGGGTCGATTATGCCTATTATATGCCTTGATGATTCGGGTAGCGGAACCGAGTTCTGTAAATACTGTATCGAACATCAGAGTATCCAATGAAAACTCCAATGTAATACCCGAACTGGTATCAAAATTATCTTCTTGGCAAGAAAAGAAAAACATTGTGGAAATGCTCAATATTAAGAGTATGTTAGGAAATTGTTCTTTGAGATGAAAACAATCAATTTTATATTTAGACAAGGCAGAAAATTGGGATGATAGCAGGGCTATCAAGCCCGATTTTTTAACGCTGTATAAATGGGAAAGTGATGTTTGTAGTCCGATTAATAAATTCCTAACATACTCTAAAATGCCTATGATTATTGCGTACTGATTTTTCATGCTTTATTTTATATGGCTCAAAGGTAAGGAAAGCCTTGTAAGTTTTATTAATAAACGATAGAGAGAAAAACCTAGTGCCTTTTAACAAGTAAACTGTTAATGTCTATGGACTATCCTGAAAAGCTTTAGCTGTCAAATTGTGCAAATCGACAATTTTCTGTACGGGTTTTTGATAGCCACCTGCCAAGTTTGTCACTACGGGAATTTTTAATTCGCTGCAAGTGGAATAAACGAGTTTGTCGCGTAAATATATTTGTTCCGTTGTAAAGTGTCCCGAGTGAACCTCTGGGTCATCTTCGTGACAATCCACACCTGCTTGATAAAATAGAATATCACAGTCAGCAAAATTCTCCCTGATGAGGTTTGGTAAATTTTCCAACCATTCTGCATTGTTATGTTTTTGTATATCATGATAACCCAATGAGTAGTGTGTGATAAAATCTTCACTCTCGGTTTTATGGATAGTATTTGCAGTACCGTCTCCAGGATGGGAATCCAAATCCAAAATGCCAATATGTTGGGCTTTATATTGTTTTTTCAAAAGAATGGCAGCGATGGCCAAACCGGAAAAAGTACAAAAACCATTGGCGTAGTTGTAGCCGGCGTGGTGAAAACCCGAAGTTGGTGAAAAGGTATTGCTCTTATGTAAGTAGGCATGTACTGCAGCACATAAAAAACTACCTGTAGTCCATTGGAGACTTTTGGCAACAGTTAGTGACTTGTTTCCAAAACCATTCTTGAACTTACCACTTAAAATTCCTTTTACATAGTTTTGGTCGTGGGCAACAGCTATTTCCTCTATGGATAATGCCCGCGTTTTTTTGATGGTAATAGGGTAGCCCAGTTGCTTCCAGGCATATACGACTAGCTTGGGTTTTTTAGCACTTGGCGAATAGCCAACACTTTCATTCACACACTGTTTTTTGTTATAAAAAACGAGCATTTCTTTTAATTGATGTTCTGGCATGTGCTAGCTGTCTTGGTTTTGAATTCAGGTTTAATCATTTAATACAGCCAAGCTTTCAAAAATTCATTTCCATCATCCGGGTCTATGAGTGTTTCTCTTTGGCTGATGCCCCAGTGGTTGAGTAAGTTTAAGGAACCCGTATTTTCAGGATCTAGTGTTGCAATGATTTTCCTATTCCATTCTTTTTGTTCCGATTTGATGAAATCCAAAACGGCTTTCATCAAACCCTTTTTCCTGGAATCGGGATGCACCATATAAACGATTTCCAGTTCTCCCTCATTGGTGTATTCTGTTTCTTTTAATTCAAAGTGGGCGGATACTTTTCCGTTTACAATGACCGCCCAAATCCAGAACCATCTTTTGGAATCCTGCTTCGCATATAATTGGAAAATCCGTTGGAAGGATTCCCTTTCTTCCGATTCTATGCCATTGACTCCACCCATGAATTGTACAGAAATAGGATCGAGGCACATTTCTACCATACGATCTTCATCCGCTAATTCATAAGGTCTGAGTTCGAATCTCTCCGTAGTATATGTAGGTGGTTTCATGAATTGAATTTATGAATAAATGGTTTGATAAATCGTTCATCTCTGGCATAAACAGCAAAGACAATCCGCTTGAATCTGTTTTTGAAAAGACCTTCCAATGCTTCCAGATGCCATTCCGCCATGTCTTCCGGATCGTTCCTGAATACACCACATCCCCAAGCACCCAAAACCAATGTTTCGTGTTCATGTTCTGCCGCTATTGCCAACATTTTAGCAATTCTTCGCTTCATAAATGTAGGGATCTTTTTAATATTATCAGCTTCGTTCCTCATGACAACTCCCGCATTTACGGCAGGGGAAGTAAGAATTGTTACAGGAACATAATTGTCAAGGCAATTTCCATCCTCATCCATGAAAATAGGAACTTCGGGAGCATAAATCATATGATCCGAATAAAGACAAGTCCTTAATTTCCGATGGTATTCATAATATTTTTTCCCTTTGAGTAGGCAAGGATATAATCCTGTTGCTCTCGCAATACTTTCCTCCTGTGCCTGCGCACCACCTAAGAAACCGCCTCCCGGATTTTTAGCGGAAGCGAAATTCAGACAGAAAATATTTCGTTCTCCCTCATCGTATAAAGACCTGACCGCATCCAAAGTCGTGGAAGCAATAACCTCATATTTAGTGCTTTCAAACTTGGCTTTTTGCGGACTTACTTTTTCTAATAAGTCATCCAATGCTTCAGGAGTATATAGTACGGTTCCATTCAAAGCCGATTTTTGTACTTTGGCAATGGCGATTTTTTCCTCTTTTGAATTTTGGAAATATCCTTGTTCAATAATCTTTAGTGTCTCTTGGGCAATAACCCGTCTGGTTGATTTTTTCATTTTCTTGTTATTTATAAAGGCAAAACCCAAGAATCTTTGTTTTAGTTCCAAACTAAGTTGTTTTTTGATTCTTAAGGGAAAAGGACTATATTTAATTCATGGAAATATACGCTAAAGATAGGGAGGCATTCCGAAAATGGCTTGCTGAAAATCATGATTCATCCAAAGAAATGTGGCTGATTTTATATAAAAAGAAATCAGGTATCGAATCCATTGATTGGGCAGGTGCAGTGAAAGAAGCACTGTGTTATGGCTGGATAGATTCTTTGAAAAAGGGAATAGATGATGAAAAATGGAAGCAACGTTTTACGCCTAGAAAACCCAAGAGTATTTGGTCAAAAATAAATAAGGATTATATCAAGGAATTGATGGCAGTAGGTTTGATGACGGAACATGGATTGGAAAAAATAAAAATAGCCAAAGCGAATGGCTCTTGGGAAAGTTTTGATAAAATAGAAGCTCTGGAAATACCGGTAGAATTGGCGGAGGCTTTATTAAGGTATCCTCATGCAGAAGAAAATTATAATAAATTTCCCAAAACAATTAAAAAATCCATTTTATATCATATCAATATTAAAAATAAAGAAGAGCGATTAAAGCGTATAGAAACGACAGCTAAATTGGCTTCTGAAAATATCCGGAACGACCATCTTTATAGAGCGAGTTTGAAGAATAAAAAATGAGTAAAGAATTATGAGATGATGAAATAATAATGCCGATATTAAAAAATAATAAATTATGGCTGAATGCTTTTTTAGGTGTTTTGCTAATAGGAATATTTTTCCTAATAATCATGTTTTTTATTTTCGGATACTTTGCTAAGTATTTAATTGATGATATGAGCCACGCTAATTTTTGGGTAAGAAATTACAGCCATGTAATTTCTTTAATTGTAATATCAATTAAATTCATTTTGATTTATCCCATTTCATATTTATTATCAAAATATACCTTTACAAATAAAAGGAATTAATTTTATGGAATTTGTGAGGAGGGTTGTCGTTTAAATTTCCAATAATTTTTTTATCCTTTCCATTTTAGTTATGCGACTGAAAGAATAAATCTTAGTTTTATTGTCAATGATTTCGCAGAGATTTAACGCCTTATTGAAAATAGAATCCGCTTCATTTTTATTGATGGAAATTTTATAATCTCCCATTTCAATAAAATAATCGAAAATCATTTCCAGATGTTCCGGAGTGCATTTTTTATCCTCGAAATATCGAATAAAATCTTCTGATTCCGAAGCTAATAAAACTTCAATATCCAAGTCCAGCTCCTCCTTGAATTGTTGGTTGGAAATATCAATGCCTTGGGAAATTTTTCCTTGGGATTTTAATCCGATAAAGTCAGAAAATATTTTACCAATAGCCCTTCCGAGTTGCTCTATTTCATCTTTGATAACATCCCTTTTAACCATAGTTGTTCTAATTTGATTTTGAATAAAACAAAGAGAGGATTAAAAAGGTTGTAGAGCAATATTATTAATTTTATTTTGATTAGGGGATTCCAAGGTTATTTCTTTAGTAGATATTTTACAAATAGGAAAAGTTTCGAGTGAATTTACAAAACTGTTCATTTTGTATTCGATAGTATAACTGCCGTCGAAATGTACTATTTTTCCGAGAGCTTTATGTTCTTGTTTTTTGTCGTCTTTGAATTGTACGAAATTTAATTCTAAAGGGAAATCGACCTTGTTTGAATTCTGGATAAATAGAGATAATTTTCTTCCTTTATTTTCAGATAGTTCACCTTTCCATTTATTCCTTGAAAAAAGTTCCTTTACTTCTGGTAAAAGTAAATCTGTATTCGTTTTGTCTTTTGCTAAATAAGAAATGATTTTTGTTTTAGAATAGGAAGTGTCCTCTTTAGCAATATTGTACTTTATCTCTATGTTTAAAACATCGGATTCTAATTTTACTATCTTCCCAAAAACTTGTTCTTTTGGAAGTATTATTTCAGAGTTAGAGTTAATATAAAAATCGAATTCAGTGACGGTTTTTCCAGAAGAATCAAGATATAATATTTTCTTTTCTTTAGTAAATTGGATAAAAGAAAAATTAGTCATATTGACTTGCCATCCCTCGATTTTATACTTGTTCTCTTTCCATATATTAATTAATAATTCAGGAAAAATCTTATCCATTATTGTAGTTTTTACTCAAAAATAACCATTCACGAAGCACTAAGAAGCCCATGTCAATCACAAATCACTATTCACGAATCACAAATAATTAAAAATCACAAATGAAAATCAATACCCCCCATAATACCGACGCGCAAACCACTCAATTCCCAAGAAAGCCAAGAGTAAGAAGAAAATCCATTTTAGATTAATAACAGAACGGGTTTTCAAGGTAGAATATAAAACAGGTTTTACCTGGTCCTTTCCGGCGATGATAGAAGAAAGCGAATCCATCATGCTGGGATAAATAATTTCCCCTCCGAACTGATCTGCCAAAACCTTTAATGTTCCGTGGTCAGCCGTTGTTTCAAATTTCTCCAATTGAACGGGACGAACAGAAAATTTACCCGAAGCTGATAATTGTTGGGCATTATAATTAATGGTTCCCTTGTAAGTGTAATTTCCCGGAGGGAAGAAACCGGCATTAAGGGTATAAGATTTGTTGACCTTGTTGAAAGTATAATTAAAATCTTTTCCGCTTTCATTTTTTATGGTCAAAGAAGCATCAGGGTCATTAATTAATTCATAACTGTCATTATATAATTCCGAATCCAAAAGGACAGGTTCGTTTTCATTAAAAATATTTTTGGAAATACTAACACGGAATTTTCTTTTGTCTTCTTTTAAGGTCAGATAAGTCATTGTCTTTCCGATTAATTCATCGAAAATGTCATGGTTTTGGAATTGCATATAATTAAATAATTTCCATCTCCACAAACCCTCTGCACTCAATACACCGACCTTGATTTTATTCACTTCGCCGAAAGCCAATAAAGGGTATTTGGTTTCCACAGAACCGATTTTCTGATACAATAAAACTTGGGCATTAGCCGTAGCGGAATAGTCCCCGAAAGGAGAAGTCAGCGGATTGAATTTGGGCAATTCCTTGACCATTTTCTCATCCAGAGTAAAAAGATTGAAAGTATTGTCAAGCACTGCTTGTACATTATTCGTAGAAGCTGTTCCTCCTTTGATATTTACGAGGGGTTGTACTTTTCCGACTTTGTTCATGTCCGATTGTGCACCCACTATATATAAGCGCGGAATATTCCGATCATAAAGTGTTTGCAATTTCGCCGCAGCGTCATTCGTCTTACTTGGCAATTGATGCAAAATCACAAAATCATATGCAGCCACTCCTACATTGTCATTGGCGTAAGCAATGTCAACCTGATAATTCTTGTTTTTAAGAACACTTGATTTAATAGCGGAAATATCCGGATGTGGAGCATTCGCAAGGATGAGTATTTTTTGTCTGGCATCCAATATGTCTATGAAAATATCCTTAGTATTATTGACCGTAGTAACTTCTCCTTGTACAGGGCTGGCAGAAATCCGGTAACGTTGTACGCCGGCGACATCTGCATCCAATACGATTTCCTTAGTGGTGAAAAATTGATTCTTATCAATATTGATTTGCTCCGTTTTTAATTTTTGAGCCTTGCCATCCACAATCCTACTTATGATTAGATTCGTAGGAGCATTCGTACAATTCCTAGCGGTAATATCTATTTGCAGACTGAATTTATCACCCAAATAAGCAATCTTATTATGAAAAACCCGCTTGACAATCAAATCCTTGTCAGGAACAGTGTCACCCAATGCAATCGGAAAAACCGGTGCCGCTAATTTCGATCCCGTATAAATGGGGTTGCTACCTTCATTATATACGCCATCAGTGGCAATGACGACGGCTCCCAGATTTTGTCCGGTATAGCGGTCATAAATCTCAGTGAATAACTCTGAAATATTCGTTACCTTATCATTGAATTGGAAATCAATTCCCTCTTTTACTTCTTCTCCGAAAGAAAAGGTTTGCAAGTCATATGTTTCTGCCAGTTTATTTTCTAATGCCTTGAATTTTTCCACATAAGCAAGGGAATCTTCCTTGTTCATATCATTCAGAATCGACTCGGAATGATCCTGAGCCAAGACTACAACGGGTTTCTTAGTTTCGGAAACCAAGGATTTGAGCAAAGGGGACAATAACAATAAACAGATGCCCGTAACGGCTAGGAAACGAAGAATCCCTAAGATGATATTCAACCATTTGGATTGTTCCCTGAATGTCTTATCCCTAAAATATAGGGAAGCGGCATAGATAAGTCCTGCAAGCACACAAAGTGCGATAAACCAGATTGGGTATTGAAAAGCTATATTCGTCAAGGCTGATTATTGATAATTCTAAAAGAAAACAAATATACTAATGATTGCGAAGACTTGCTTGGATTTTAGGGCATGAAAACAGAATAGGGCTAATCACTATATTTTTTATTCCACTTGTCGAATTTTCTCCAAGCATTGTACCGATCTACAATTTCTTCCAATTGTTTCCGTCCATAGTGTCCTTCTAGTATGTCATTTTGTAATTCTGGATAATCCCTAAAAAAGATGGCTGTTGTCTTTTTGAAGCGCATCATATCTATTTCGAATGAAGTACCTTCACTTTTGGCAAGGAAAGTTTGGGTGAAACCGAATTGTTGGTCTGTATTCCAATATTCGAAGATTTTGACAGGCCCTTTCTTTTCATAATTCACCCATCTCATAAATACCGCCAAGCCGAAAGAAGAAGAAGCGTCCACATCATAGATTCGGGAAGCGAAATATTGTTTGTTTACAAAATAACCCTTAATTGTAAATGGGCGGTATTTTACTTTTTCGTTTTTCCCGTCTTCCTTAAAAGTGATTTTGGCAGACCGTTGCCCTGGAGGAGCATAATAGATCTTACCATATAAGGTGTCCCTAGTATTGGTTATTACATAACCGTCCAACCAACCGGGTTGGGCGAAAGCCAGGAATGGCACTATTGTAAAAAATAAGAATAGTCTGAGTCGCATCTTAAGATAAAGGTGTCTAGGTATTTGTCATGGCAATTCGGAATGACTCATGTTTGGTTTCAATAAAAAAAACACTAACAAAGTTATTGAAATTTTGCTTTATAGGCACTAAGTGCATTCTGTCCCAATTCTTTCATTTTAGTTTGGTATGCCGCACGAGTATGAGAAAGAAGGACTTCCCCTTTATGATCTAGAAATAAAAGAGTGGGGTAGTTCCCAACCTTGTAAATCATGGCTAGGTTTTTACCATTTCCTTTTTCGCAATCCACTTTATAACTGATGAAATTGTCATTATAATATTTGGCAAGTGCACCATCAGTAAAAACATCTTTGTCCATCATTTTACAAGGGGTACACCAAGTAGTATAGAAATCAACAAATACAGGTTTCTTCTCTTTTTCTGCTCGATCCAATATAGAGGAAAGTGAAGAGGATTTCACGAAATTAAAATTCCCTTTAGTTCTTACAGAGCTACTTGAACTGGTAGAAGAAGAACTCGTTTTTTTTGGTGATTTACATCCGAAAACTAGAAAAGAAGTGAGCAGTGTAAATATGATTATTTTTTTCAAAATGATTATAGTTTTTAAGATAAGGAATGGTGAACAAATAAATGTTCAATCTTGACTTGTCTTTTTTGCAGCTAACTTCGTTAAAAAGCCTCGCCGATACCCTGCATCGTCTACGTTTTTTGCCTTGTTATCCACAAAAAAACTAAGCCAATTTTTATACATTTATTTATATATCATTCCTAACGCAAGATTTATTGTTTTCGACATAAAGAAGCAGACAAAAGTTCATCCACACTTGGAAATTTAGGAACACCCTAACATTTGAGCGCAAAATGAACGACAATATTACTACAGAATTTAGAATTCCTAACTATCTGCACAAAATTCCTAAGAGGCTTAAGGTTATTTTGCTTAAATTGTAACAAAAATATGATTATGAAAAAGAATTTACTTATTACAATTACATTTATTTGTCTAGCTGCTTTTGCTCTGATGAGCAGTAGCGGAGGCAGAGCTGACGCTCAAACCGCAGGAAGTACCGGAGCACCCGGCGATTCCTCATCCTCATGTGGCAATCAATATTGTCATGGCGTTTCCAGCATTTTGGTAGATTTGGATATAGAGCTAACCGAAATGGACGGGACTATGGTGCAGGATAACATAGAAGAGGGCAAAACCTATATAGTGAAGGTGAGGGTCAACCATACGGGAGGAGCTACTCCCCTTGCCTTCGGTTTCCAATTGGTAGCCTTGAACGCAGATGGTGCAAGTGTCAATAACTTCATGAACCCGAGTTCCAATGCCAAAATAGCTAATGCTAATGGGCGGCAATATGCAGAACATAATGGACCATCCAACACGAATGAATTTACGGTAGAATGGACTGCACCCGAACTAGCAGCCACTTCTATTACTTTCTATGCTGCCGGAAATGGAGTAGATGGAGATGGCACAACTGGTGGAGATGGAAGCAACTCAACCTCGTTGAATTTTGGACTTACATCACCGACCTCCAATCTTATAGCAGATAAGTGGGGTTTGAAAATCTTTCCCAATCCCGTAGCGGATCAATTAAATCTTGAAATGGCAAATGCTATGGATGGAACTTGTTTGCTGACTGTTTTTGATGTTTTGGGAAAGGAAATTTTTTCTAGGAATATTGATATCCATTCTACAAAAGAACAAATAGATGTTTCCTTTTTGCCCAAGGGGAGTTATTCATTAGTATTGAGGAATGGGAATGAGAAAGCAACCGCTAAATTCATTAAGAAATAGTTGATATTAAGATATTAATGAAAAAATAAGGACTTCTAACTGTTAGAAGCCCTTATTTTTTATTATTTTAGCATATGATCAAGAAGACCCTAGTCATATTATTAAGTATTATACTGTTGCTCATCATAGCTCTAGGTGTATTTATAGGACTGAATTATCATGCAGATGGGGATTTGGCAGAACTCAAGGAAAAATATTCCCTTGAGAATTCCAAATTCATTAATATCAAGAATATGCCCGTTCACTATACGATAGATGGAACGGGTGAAAAGACTTTGGTTTTATTGCATGGTACGGGCAGTTCCCTCCACACTTGGAACAGTTGGTTAGAAGAATTCAAGGATTATTACAGAGTAATAAGATTGGATTTGCCCGGTTTTGGGCTCACAGGCCCCAATCCCAAAGGCCGTTATGATCGCATATTCTATTCTATTTTCTTAGAGACATTCGTAGATAAACTGAATCTTGGCAAATTCCATTTGGCAGGGAATTCCTTTGGAGGTTATGTAGCATGGAATTATGCACTGAATCATCCGGCCAAAGTGGATAAATTAATTCTTTTGGATGCCAGTGGTTATCCTCGGGAAGATGTTCCCACTCCTTTGGGTTTTAGGTTGGCGAAGGATGAAACCATAGGGTCTTATATGGAAAAAATCACCCCTCGGTACTTGGTAGAAAAAACAGTTTGTGATGCATACGAAGATGATTCAATGGCAAGCAAAGAAATAGTGGATCGTTATTTTGATTTACTATTAAGGGAGGGAAACAGGAAAGCATTGATGCTGAAAATGCAACATATAAAATATGATAATTGGGACAAGATAAAATTGATTCAAAATCCTACGCTTATCATGTGGGGAAATAAGGATGCAGTAGTGCCACCTTCCCATGCTTACAAATTCCATAAGGACATCAAAGATTCTGAATTCATCATGTATGATGATATCGGACATTTGCCAATGGAAGAAATTCCCGAACGTTCTGCTAAGGATGTTCTAGAATTTTTGGATACGAATATGGCTGTGAAGTAAGCTGTTTTAGATATTAAAATATCCGCTTCAATTTTTTCAATAATTTCAACAGTTTCAGATTGAAACTAGGATTCACATGGAAATAACGTCCATTGATGGTAATCCATTCTTTTTCCCTTTTTATTTCCTGTAGGTTTTCATAATGGACTGCATATGCCTTATTGAAATGGGCTTTCCAGTAAATACCTCTTTCCGTCAGGGCGAAACCCTCTTTACAAGAACCAAAAACGGTTTGGTCGCAGAGGAGGAAAACCATTTCTTTTTTATCTGCGAATAAAAAGGATTGGACGGCATTCTTGATTTTATTTTCCGGAATGGAAATGAAATCAAGATAGAATTTTTCGTTTGTTTCCTTTTTTATATCCAAATAATCGAAAATCATTTCTTCCAAATTGACATCCGTCTTGTTCGTGTTTTCATATTTAAGGACGATTTCCGGAATTTCTATATCATTAAGATGTTTACAATGCAGAATAATAAAATGATCTAATAAACTATCGAAATTCTTATCCAATAAGGAATCGATTTCGGGCAGGACGGTATCATCTTGTTTACAATGAATCGTATAAACTTCCTCTGCTAGTTGGCTAGCTTTCAGATTGAATTTTTTATCAAAATTCGATTCGTAAAAAGTACTGACATAATCCTTGTATTTCTTGGGGTCATGTTCTTCTGCCAGTCGTTTTTTTAACCCCGCAAAAAAATGCCCTCCGATTTGTTCGGACAAACTCCCGACCTCATCGAATTTCAGATTATATCTGGGAACATAATCTTCTTTCACAAAATTATGGTTGGCAGACAATGCACATCCGCAATGGGCACAGAATTTGGCGTCACCATTATTCTGGATTCCACAACTCGGACAATCCGATGGTTTCCCTATCACCTTATCCCCACAGGAGTGACAAAATCTGGCACCATTGGCTAAGGTAGTTTGACAATTAGAACATCTCATAGTAAAACTGAATACGATTTAATACGAAAATAGAGTTATATGCTTGGAAAAACAAAAAAGGGATAAATACTTGAATTATTTAATGCCTTTTTATGGAATTTTGCATATTAATGCGTCTTTATTGTAACCAATCTGAAGAAACCATGAAATATTCACTCGTTTTTTTTATGCTGATAGGATTGTTGCTATCCTGTCATTCACCAAATAATGAAAAGGATAACCATGCTGCTGCCATACCTGACGGAACAGCATTAAGAGGTGGAGAACTGTCCGAATCCGATCAGAAAAAATTATCCGAAGCAAAAGGGATAGAGGCTAAATCGGTCAGTTTGGAAATATTGGAAGAGAAACTGAAAGAAAAACCAACATCTGCCACAGTCTGTTATTTTTGGACATTGGAAAATGAATCAAATGCGAATGCTTTCCGGGAATTATCAAAATTGATAGAAAATATGGAAGCGGGAAACCTATCTTTGGTTCTTGTAAATATGGATGAACCTCAAAAAAATAATGAAGTCAATGCAATGATTCGTTCTTCAGGTATAGCTGCGGATTTTTATATTTTAGGCAATAAAAAAATTACTTCTATATTAGACTATGAATTCCCAAAAAACATTCCGGCTTATTTTATGTATAGTACATCAGACGGTACTGGAATTTGGTTTGACAGAACATTGACATACGAAGAATTATATGTCTTGGTTCAGCCTTTTGTTATTTGAAAATAAAAAA
>JAHDHJ010000010.1:32034-34185 GCA_020631375.1 Saprospiraceae bacterium
GGAGATAGTCCGGAAATGGCGGATAGGTTATTGGCACTTGTTCTTGAGGGCAAGAAAACGGGTACTTGTGGAGCATTGTGGGATTATGAACATCACAATGAAGCCCTGCCCAAAAAAGGTGATTTTGAAATTATACTAAACGGAAAAGGCAAGCCCGCTTGTAAGATAGAAATCACCTATGCGGGAATTATTAATTTCAACGAAATGAATGCAACTTTTGCCGCTTCGGAAGGCGAAGGTGATTTGTCCCTTGAATATTGGAAGATAGCACATGAGGATTTTTTTAGAAGAACGCTTCCCAATATCGGGAAAGAATTCAAGGAAGACATGCCTTTGTTTTGTGTGAATTTCAAGGTTGTGGAAGAGTATGGGAATTAAAGGGTTTGATTTCTAAGCATTCGTTCCTCCGCTAAGAATATGCATGGTCTTTAAGACCAAATCTTCTCTCCAAGGAGCAGCAGCGACTTGGACGGAAACGGATAAATCTTCGCTAAGTTTATCTATTTTCCTTGCGATGCTATTTGCTTTTTCCCAAGTCTTTTTTCTAGGAAGAATATCTTCTTTTTTTATTTTTCGCAAGGGAACAACACCAGCGGGAAAACCATTGACACTATGGGTTAAGGTATAAGTTCCCGCACTGCCCAAATAAACGGAAGAACCATGTAGATAAGCAGGTAAGGCATTTACCGGACTTAGGATGACATTAATATTTTCATAGTTCATTCTGTTGAGGCAATATTCAATATATTCCCGATGTTCCATTTCTAATTTTGCCAATGCTTTTTCCCCTTTGAATCCAAAATGGCGACTGAGTCTTTTAATTGTTTTTTGACCGAAGATACCCGCAATATTTCCAATCATCCTAATGATGGTTTGAGGTAATTTTATTAATGGAATCAATGCTGCGATTTGTTTGGCAGGTTTGTCTTTTTGCAAATTATCTAAAAACAATTCGGCACCATTAAACGAATTGATTCTAGTCTGCAAAGCCTCCGCTTTCTTAGGAGAGAAAGGTTCGATTTCCTTAGACATGATTCCTTGTTTCCCTAATATTTCCACAGCTTCCAAAACTCCTTTCCGAATAGCAGAAGAAGCTTCGAACAAACCATCGGATAAAAAATAACCGACCCTGATTTCGTGTGCGAATACTTTATTATAATCCGGGAATTTTTGCGGAACCTTATTGAATGGATTAGGAATTTCTCCGATTAATTTACCGACCAAAGCAAGGTCTTCCACGCTTCGTCCTAAAATTCCGGTCACTGAGCAAATAGAATTGAATTGTACATTTTCTATGATCCTCGAAAAATCATAATTCCGCCACATTGTAGGTTTGAAACCTAATATTCCACAAAAGGCGGCAGGAATCCTTACACTTCCACCAAGGTCTGTTCCCAAACCCAAAGGAGATCCCAATGCTGCAATTATTGCTCCCTCGCCTCCACTACTTCCCCCGCAGGAAAAATTGAAATTCAAAGGATTATTTGTTCTCCCGTATAGAGGATTATCCGCTTCAAAAAATGCAAGTAATTGCGAAACATTTGTCTTCCCTAAAATGATTGCTCCTTCATCAATTAATTTTTGGACATAAGGGTCATTTTTAACTGGAAAATCTTCAGCCCTTCTTTTTAATCCGAAAGTAGAAGGTGTTCCGATTAAATCCAGACATTCTTTTATCGTAATAGGGACACCATGTAACCCGCCTTTAATTATTCCCTTTTTTAATAAACGGTCAGCTTCTTCAGCTTCTTCCATTGCTTCGCTGAATCGGGGATAAATTATTGCATTTAATGTAGGATTGACAATTTTAATCTGCTTGATAAATATTTCTACAACGAGTAAACTGCTATATTTTTCTTCCCGTATATATTTTGCTAATTGAGTAACAGAACTAGTAAGGATTTCTTGCATTATACGAATATAAAAAAGTCAATTAAATTACACACTATACGAATTGGTGTCTCGAACATCAAAAATAAATTCCCATTCATTACAATGCTCCAAATAAATAAACAATTACATTTTACCTAAAACAAGCCTTATACCCAAACACATAAACACATAAACACATAAACACATAAACACCCGAACACATAAACACTTTCACACCCTCACCCCCAATTCCACAACCTCCAAATCCTTAACCCTTCC
>JAHDHJ010000249.1 GCA_020631375.1 Saprospiraceae bacterium
TCCGGATTTCATAATCCATCTTCCAATGCTGCCTTTTTCACAGCATCTGCTACTCGCCATGCCACATGTTCATTCAATGTAGGTGGAATCACCATTTCTCTAGTTGGATTTTCTACACAACGAGCAATTGCATAAGCGGCTTCCAATTTCATTTTAGGAGTAATCCGTTTAGCTCGTGCATCCAAAGCACCTCTGAAAATCCCCGGAAAGCCAAGTACATTATTCACTTGGTTAGGTAAATCACTTCTTCCAGTTCCGACAATAGCCGCACCGCCCTTATAAGCTTCCTCGGGCATTATTTCCGGTACTGGATTTGCCAACCCGAAAATAATCGAATCTTTAGCCATTGTCCTAATATCTTGGCTTTGTAATAAATTCCCCTTGCTGACACCAATGAAAACATCCGCACCTTTAATGGCATCCAATAATAAACCCTTTTTATTTTTAGGATTAGTATAACCTAGGATTTCTAATTTGGCGGAATTGAGATTATCTCTTTCCTTATGGATTATTCCTTTGCTATCGCAAACAACGATTTCTTTTACAGGAATGCAAACATTAGGATCCGAATTGTCAACACATCTCAATAATCTAGTTATGGCAATTCCTGCAGCTCCGGCACCATTTACAACAACTTTTAAGTCAGAAAGATTCTTTCCTAAAACTTTGCATGAGTTGATTAAAGCAGAAAGAACAACAATGGCAGTTCCATGTTGGTCATCATGGAAAACCGGAATGCCCAAGTCTTGTAAACGTGTTTCTATTTCGAAACTCCTAGGAGCGGAAATATCTTCTAGGTTTACACCACCAAAAACGGGAGCAATCAATCTTACAGTCTCTATGATTTTTTCTGTGTCTTGGGTATCCAAACAAATAGGAAAAGCATCTATCCCCGCAAAACGTTTGAAGAGCATTGCTTTTCCCTCCATAACAGGTATAGAAGCTTTTGCTCCAATATTGCCAAGACCTAAAACGGCTGAACCATCCGTAATTATGGCTACAGTATTCCCTTTGATAGTATAATCATATACCGTCTCGGGCTGCTTATGGATTTCCATACAAGGACCAGCAACACCTGGAGAATAGACCAAGGAAAGATCCTCCTTAGACCGTACATCCATTTTAGGAGTGAGCCTGATTTTTCCCTTTAAGCGCTTATGCAAATTCAAAGATTCTTTAAAATAGTCCATAATTCCGTTACGATTAGGTTAAAAATTGGTTTAAGAAAAACGAATTGTATAATTTTACAATATTAAGACTAAACAAGTTTGATAAAACATTAAAAGTCATGAAAAAGATAATAATAATTTCAATAGCTATTTTATTTTCTTCCATTTTTGTATTTGGACAATCAAGAATAATTGTAAAAATCAAGAACATAAAGAAAGCAAGAGGCAAAATAGAAGTTGGTCTTTATAAATCTGACAAAAATTGGCTTGAAGATACAGGACAGTACAGAGAAGATATTATTGATTGTACAGATGCTCCATCAATGACTTATGTTTTTGAAAATGTAGAAGAGGGAACTTATGGTTTTACCTTGTACCATGATGAAAACGGTAATGGGAAAATGGATTTCCGTACTTGGATTCCAAGAGAACCTTATGGTTTTTCTAATAATCCACGAGCAAAATGGTCTAAACCATCTTTTGAAAAATGTGCATTTTCTGTAAATGAGGAGGATGTGACAATAGAAGTAAACCTTGAGGATTGGTGATTTCGATCTTATTAAGAAGCAGGTAAAAAAACAGTTTCCATATAAGCGGAAATTCATAACAAGCTCTATTATATTCCACTTTTGGATATATGTTAATTTTTGGAATTTATACTTGGGAAACAAGTAGTTTTTATATATTGGGCTTTGGAGTTTGTTTATAATTGGCTTTTGGAAATAAAACAACTGTTTTAACCGAACTGTTAAAGTTTAAACATACTCTTACTTAGTAGTCTATTCTCTAAAAATTAATATAGAATAGTTTTAGAAACTTTGCAACCAACTCAAGTGTGAATAATAAAACCAACCAAAGATTTTCAGAAATATTTACCTCATTAAATAGAAAGACCTTTACTGGATGTTTAGTGGGAATGTTATTTGTAGCATCCATTGTATATTCCTCGGTACGGAAAACTTCACCAAGCCAGTATCTCAAAGCTACACCAACTAAGATAAACGCTTCCATTGAAAAAATAGGGGCTTTTCACTTGCCTCCTCTCAAAGAAAAATATGGTTTGATATTAAACCAATATGAGACTGTTGAAAGCAAGGTGAAAAAGAATGATTTCCTTTCTGTAATTTTGGATAATCATCATGTAAGTGCATCTGATGTCGATATTTTAGCCAAAAAAGAAAAACATCTGGAGCAAACTCCTTACCTCAGACCCGGAAAAAAATACACCATTCTTAAAAATAGGGAAACACAGAAAGTTGAATATTTTGCATATGAACCCAACCCTTATAAATATATCCTTTATGATTTAAGGGATACGATGAGCGTAACTGAAGTTCGTAAGAAAGTAACGAAAAAAGTGGTCAATTCATCCGGAGTCATTGAGTCATCGCTTTGGAATGCGATTGTGGGAAGTGATGATATTGCACCTAGTATGGTTCAGTCCATTGCTGCCAATATGGAAGATGCTTTGCAATGGTCTGTGGATTTTCACCATGTTCAGAAAGGAGATAAGTTCAGAATGATTTTTGAGGAAGATTGGATTGAAGGAGAAAGGGTAGGTGTTGGTAAATTGATAGCGGCCCATTTCTTCCAGGATGGAAATGATTATTATGCCATTCGTTTTAAGAATGAAAAATATGATGGTTTCTTTGATCCCGAAGGAAGACCGATGAAGAAAAATTTCCTAAAGGCACCGGTTAAATATGCAAGGATTTCTTCCCGTTTTAATAGGAATAGATTCCATCCTGTTTTGAAAAGACGGAAAGCACATTTGGGAACGGATTTCGCGGCCCCTACTGGAACACCTATCATGGCTACGGCAGATGGAACCGTCATAAAAAGATCAAGGACAAGGGGGAATGGGAATTTTGTAAAAATAAAACATGATGATACCTATTCTACCCAATATCTCCATATGTCCAAATTCCAAAAAGGAGTTAATGTAGGAACAAGGGTGAAACAAGGACAAACCATTGGCTATGTAGGTTCAACCGGATTAGCGACCGGACCGCATGTTTGCTACCGTTTTTGGAAAAATGGAAAACAGGTTGATCCAAAAAGACAGAATCTTCCTCCACCAGAGCCAATTCCCGCTTCTGATAAGGAAGAATTCTTTAAAGAGAAAGATAAATGGATAGATCAATTAAAGGGAATCCAATTTAAGACTTTGGAAGATGTAGTTGCTGTGGAAACAGTAAAAGAAGAGGAAAAGGACTCGACTAAAGTTAATCCATAGATTGGAAATCACACCAAATATATTTAAAAGCCGGATAATGTCATTATCCGGCTTTTTTTAATTCATGGAAATCTACTTGATATTATTAACTTTGGGTACAATTTTTAAACTAATAATGATTACATAAATGGAAGCATACATATACGATGCCATTCGAACCGTAAGGGGGAAAGGAAATAAGAAAGGAGCGCTAATGGGTGTCACTCCAACTGAATTGGCATCCCAAGCATTGATAGGATTAAAAGAAAAGAATAATCTGAATACAAAACTTGTAGAAGATGTGATTTTAGGTTGTGTAGGGCAAGTCATGGACCAAGGAGCCAATATTGCGAAGACAGCCGCCCAACATTCCGGATATGGAGATCATTTATGTGGAGTAAGCCTAAATCGTTTTTGCGGTTCGGGTTTGGAATCCATTAACCAAGCTGCTGCCTATATAAAATCTGGTTTTCGTGAATTAATCATCGCCGGAGGAGTGGAAAGTATGTCTAGGGTGAAGATGGGTTCCGATGGCGGTGGAATGTTCATTGACCCCGCAGTTGCTATTCCGGGGAATATTGTTCCACAAGGAATTTCAGCAGATTTGATAGCCACCAAATATGGCTATTCCCGTAATGATACGGATTTGTTTGCAGTAGAATCACAAAAAAGAGCTGCCGCTGCTGAAGCAGCCGGCAGATTCATTTCAAGGATACCTATTAAAGATATCAATGGAATTTCGATTCTTACCACGGATGAAAATATCAGACCTTCCACAACATTGGAAGGCTTATCCAAATTGAGTCCCTCATTTTCCATGATGGGAGAAATGGCGGGTTTCGATGCCGTGGCTATTGATAAATATCCGGAAGTAGAAGCAATAAACCATGTTCATCATGCAGGCAACTCTTCAGCAATAGTTGATGGTGCTGCAATGGCACTTATTGGAAGTAAATCCATAGGAAAAGAATTGGGAATGAAGCCTCGTTTCCGTATTAGAGCCGCAGCAATTTACGGAACGGATCCTACGATAATGTTAGTCGGTCCGGCACCCGCTTCCAAGAAAGCATTGCAACAGGCGGGAATGAAAGTGAGCGATATTGACTTATTCGAAGTCAATGAAGCATTCGCTTCCGTTCCCATGTTATTCATGGATGAAATGGGAGTGGATCATTCGCTTGTCAATGTCAATGGAGGAGCCATTGCATTGGGGCATCCTCTGGGTTCAACTGGTTGCATGCTTACGGGTACACTTATGGATGAATTGGAAAGGCGGGATTTGAATACGGGTTTGGTTACACTTTGTATTGGTGGGGGAATGGGTATTGCTACGATTATTGAAAGGGTGTAAAGAAATAGACTTTAGATATTAGTATTTAGATTTTAGACGACTCATATTAGGAGCTTGGTTTCTGTAAGAAATTATTATTAGATCTAGGTACTAAAATCTAAACACTAATATCTGGCTTGCGTTTTACGCAACTCAAATTAATTTAATAAAAGAAAGAAAAATTAGAATGTCTTTATATAAAAACGAATATTTGGATTGCAATGTAGATGCGGATGGAATTGCTACGATTAGTATTAATCAAATAAATAGTCCGACGAATTTATTCAGTTTCAATTTTGTAAAACTGTACTTAGAATTGGCTCAGGATATTGTAGCTAATGAAAAAATAAAAGGAGTGATATTGACTTCCGGCAGAAGCGTCTTCATGGCGGGAGCGGATTTGAATGAACTTGGAGCTGAGATAGAAGATGCTTCCGTTTTCTTGAATGATATTTTGGGAATGCACAAGGAATTCAGAAAAATAGAAACTTCCGGAAAACCTTTTGTCGCAGCAATAAATGGAACTGCACTCGGAGGAGGAATGGAATTATGTTTGAATTGCCATCATAGGATTTGCATCAATAGTACAAAAATAAAATTAGGATTTCCGGAGTCGAAAGTCGGCTTGTTACCCGGTGGCGGTGGAACAGTCAAGACGCCTTATCTCCTTGGAATCCAAAATGCCTTAATGTATTTATTACAAGGAAAAGAAGTCCGTCCTGCACAAGCATTGAAAGATGGATTGATAAATGAATTGGCAGAAAACCAAGAAGAATTATTAGCCAAATCAAAGGAATGGATATTGGATAATCCTACAGCCCTACAACCTTGGGATAATAAAAAACATAAAATTCCGGGTGGTTCAATGTGGACACCTTTAGGTTTTCAAACATTGATGGGAGCTGCCGGAAATGTGAATAAAATGACACATGGGAATTATCCCGCACAAAAATATATCCTAAGCATCGTTCATGATGGTTTACAGATTCCTATAGATCGGGCATTGGAAGTAGAAGCAAGGTTTTTTACTAAAATCTGCCAATCTCCGGAAGCCAAAAACATGATCCGCACAGGATTTCTAGGAATCCAAGCAGCTAGAAAAGGAAAGGCAAGACCCAAGGGGGAAGCCAAATATGAAGTGAAAAAACTAGGAATTTTAGGCGCCGGAATGATGGGTGCCGGAATCGCTTATGTTTCGGCTAAAGCCGGAATGGAAGTAGTTTTAAAAGATCTAACAGAAGAAGGGGCAGAAAGAGGAAAGGATTATTCTAGGAAATTATTGGATAAGGCCAT
>JAHDHJ010000250.1 GCA_020631375.1 Saprospiraceae bacterium
AATTGGAGCAAGGCAATGCCAAGGCATACTAGAGAACACTCATATACCGTTCGTTATATTACAGCCCCAACTTAGTAAAACGGCGTTTTTTTACAACAGTTATTTTAATATATAGAAGTGCCAATTATTCATATTTACCTCTTAAAGGTTTTCCGCCACCAACTTTTATCATTTTATAATTAGCGTTTTCAAATTGATTTTTTTGAAAGGACCACACAGAACTCCAAAGAGTTCCGCATGGTCTCCCTATCCGAACAAAACTCTTGTGTTTAATTGATAATTAATTTATGAATATTCTTCCTATTCTTTTTCCTAAGGATTATAAAGTACACTCCGTTTGGCCAATTCTCCACATTAAACTCCATTTGGTTTCTTCCTTGCTCTGCAAAACCCGTCTTATGCATTATTGGGCGTCCTAAAACATCATGCACTAGTACTTCATACTCCCCTTTTCCCTTTACCGTAAATGCTAGGGTAATATTTTCATTATATGCCACAGGGTTCGGGTATATTGCACTCCAAGGCTCTTCCAAAAAAGGGTTAGAGGATGAACTTGCTCCTGTGAAAGAGCCCATCGCTCTGCATCCTTCACTGTCTACAACCATTAGAGAATGGCTTTCTCCATTATCCCAAGTAGAATTTGTAACATCACCATTATCCCAAATATAATAATAAGGACTTTGCCCCCCAGAAACATTGGCAAAAAGTTGATTGTCAACACTTTGTGAGACATTTATTTGCAAAGGGTCTTCTTTGCCTTCCACTTGCACCGTTAACTTGGTTGTATTTCCTGATGAATCTGGAACCCAAACAGTATAATTGCTTTGAACAGCAGGAACAAGAATAGTATTCGCTGTGCTACCATTTGACCAATAACAGCCTTGGCTTTCCATTCCTTCATTTAAAGCCACAACGGATAATTCCATAGAATCACAATTTAATTTTTTGCCTTGGATAATATAATTAAATGAACTATCTGGCAAATAGATATGCAATGGTTCAACACTTACTGGGATTGTATCTCCTCCATTATCTATCATTAATATATCATAAGGATAGATACTGATATATTTTAAAGAGTCACCTCCAGGTAAAATCTTCTCATCGCCAGTAAAGGATTCAAACACAATGTTCAACGTCTCATCTTCTTGAATGACTTTAAAATTTTGATGGTGGTTCCCAACTACAGCTGCCAAAATAGCTTCAGCTCCTTCCATTGTAGGAAAAAAAGTTGTGTTCATTTGCAAAGACAATGTATTTGAATCTGTAGTACCGATATGGAAATCTGGTGCAAGAACGGGAGTAAGCTGTATTCCAGGATTCCCTTCTATGGCTCTTTGCATGAGTAAGGCAAAGCTAATCCCGTAAGCATCTAAAGACATTCCTGAATCACTACGAATTTCAAGGGCTAATTTGAACTGATTTGTCAAAGAATCTATACCCATTACTTTTACAGAAGCAGTATAATCTGCGTTGACTGGCGGAACAATAATCGGAGGTGGATATGTATAATGCTTCCCAAAGTTATCATAAATAACATACAAATCATTTTCACCGATCATACCATCGCCATTACAATCCAAATGCTTCAAATTTATTTCTCCTTCTGGAGTCTCATAATATTTATTCCAATCTGGAGCTATCTGAGGATAAAACAATGGACTTGGACTATCCCCCCTTACCTGTCCTAACAAATTATAGTATAAGCCCAGCAATAATACATCTTTATGGTTCACCACACCGTCTTTGTTGGTGTCTCCGGGATAAACGCAATCGATTCCTTTTTTTATTGTTATTACCTTAGTATATGGATTGCCACAATAATCTGTTACCATTAGCTCTATTTGAATACTACTCTCTTCATCACCAAATAAATTACTCATGGATAATGTATTTGATTCACTTTGTATTATATCTTCGTTCTTCCACTCATAAGAAGCGAAAACATCAGCTATTTTTAATACATCATTTGTATCATTACAATATCCTATATGTGATGGAATAAGTTGTTCTAAGCCATCTGCATTATGATGAACCGCTACCATTTGGGTATAAAAATCATGACTGCAGCCTCCTTCTCTCTCTACACGCAATGTAACTCTATGCTTACCCACATTTCCAAAGGTATAATTCAATATGGGGGTATCTGAAGCAACTTCTATTCCGTTCACATACCATAGAGAAAAGACATCTGTTCCGAATCCACTCGAGAACGACGTTTCTTTTCCCACACAAATATTGTCTTCCATTGAGAAATAAGGATTGGGGTTGGGTGTGAAAATGTATATACCATTGATCGTCCCTACCCACATTCGGCCATTTCTATACAGAAGCCAACGTGTTTCATTACTGGGCAAATTTGAATTTTCCATATTGAAAAACACGGTTTCCTTTGTATTTGGATTGTACCTAACCAAGCCTTGCATTGCAGTAGCCAACCATACCATACCATATTCATCAATCTCAATATCCCAGATGGTCTTGTTGGGCAAATCTATGATACTATCTGTAGTGCCACCATCATAAAATATAGCCGCTCCATGATGTGATGTACCCAAATAATAAGCATCCTTAAAACTATCTCTGGCAAACGAGCGGACATGCAGGGTGTCTGAATCTATTATGTCAGAAACGCCTAAAACCTTAGCAATGGAATCCGATGTGATTTTTTCGGAAACCGCCCCATTTACATATTCCATAACACCATTTCCTTTTGTACCTATCACAAGGGTGTTATTAGACCCTTTTTCAATAAAAGTTGTTAATGTTTCGGGCATCAAAACACTATCTATGGTATAAGATGGGAGAGGTGGATTTAAATTCATCAAGGAATATTTAGCCAAACCTTTACTCGTAGCAATATATAATGATGTATCATTATGAACCCATAAATCTGAAATATGGGTAGTGCTATCTAAAAATCCATTCAAATGGATCGTATCATTTGAAACTTTGATAAATGCTTTTCCATTCTTAGTCCCAAAGGCTTGATAAACTATATTATTATAGGTAAAGGCTACGGAAGAACGGATATGTCGAGGACCATCTATTGGTCCATAATAAAACGTGGAATTAGATATAGAAGCTTCATCTAAAAAACCATTTCCTATGCCATTTGCAAAAACCAATACCGAATCCATTCCTAGAAACAACGGTTCTGCTATACTTTTCAATGAATCTGCTTCAGGGAATGTATCGATCCATATTCCCTCATTAAAACAAGAGGTATTCCCTCCTCCAGCTTGTTGATAAATATGGGTTTTAACGACTTCATGTAAATTTCCACAAGCATCAATAACTTGTACCTCCACATCGTAAATGCCTTCTTCTTCATACTCATGAAACACTGAAGGGGATGATGTCGTTACCGTGTCTCCATCTCCAAAAAACCATATATATTCTAAATTGGGTTGGTGATTTGTTACATAGAAATTTGCGGCTTTGCAATCTTCTGCTGTACACTCCGTGTAAAGATCTACCCTTTCGGGATCGGGGATATAAATCGTTTCTGTAAGTATGGTTTGACAATCATTATCTCCTTCTACCATCATTTTAATGGTATATGAACCGGGGTCATTAGGTGTCCACTCCATCGAATCTAAAACTGTAACACCTCCATTTGCTCCATGAACGGAGACAGATGCCACATCATTCGTATCTAAATTCATAGGGGAGATAGTGAGCATATTCCCTAAACATCTGTTACCCTCGATGGCAATTCCCTCTGTTTGTGTGCAGTTTTCTATACCCAATTGGATAGAATCGACAACGCTATAATTTCCCGAATCGAAAACTTTTACCCAAAGAGAATCATCTGTAGAAAAATCATATGGGACAAGCCAAGAAAAACTATTTATAGAGGGCTGTAATTGCGAAGCAATGGGCATCCATTCTCCTGAGCCTTGTTTATATGTAATAGAGAATTCATTTACATTTTCTGCCGTCCATTTTATAGTTAAAGAATCTAGAGGGTAAATGAATGAATCATCATCATCATTAGGGGCTACTATATTAATAGTTGGCAGGGCAGCAATGCAAGGATCATCAAGTCCTATGCTATGCCAAGCAGCACAAACTTTACCATGTAATTCTTCATCTTCTACTGCAATCTGACGTGTTGCAAATAAAAAATCACGGAAATTTGAATAGGGCGTAAGATAATTGTTTAATGCTTCGAGGCATATCATGGCTGCCGTATCTATAGAAACGTTCTGAATTTCTACTAATTGGTAAAACCAATGATTTATGATTTCTCCATTTTCATGAACTTCACTGGGGTTGGTAAGGCTACCATTAAATGTTCTTTCTTGTTTGAAATCACGAAGTCCACCATCATCAACTATATCGTCTCCAAAAACCCAATTTATTAAACCTTCATTTGCAATATTATCCTTAACGGCTATTCCAATAATATCTGAAAAAGCTTCAGATAATGCACCAGACTCACCCCAATAAACAAAATCTGCCGTTTTACGAATATATTCGTGCATGATTTCATGAACAATGATATCTATGGATACCCAAGGTTTATTATTTATACCATCTCCACAATAAATGTAGCCTCCGGGGTGAGAGTAGGCATTCTCCATATTGTCCCCATAATGCACGATGATAACGATAGGCATGTCTTGGAGGATTTCATCAAATATAACTAGCGAATCCAAATAGTCGAAAAATTCTACGGCCGCCCAGTGGGCACTAATAGCTGTTGCATCCAAACCTTCTCCTATTACGAATGTATATAAGGAATCCCTCGGAAAATATAAGGAGGGATCGAATGAAGGATCTTCCATCTCGTCTGGAGAAGGAAATTCGGGGATGTAATGAACATGGGTTTCAATTTGAAAACTATCACAGTCGTATGTGAGCGAATAAACATTACTATTTTCCATCATTTTTATACCTTGGGATCCATCATATATAGTTCCTAAAGTCTCTGTTGAACCACAATCCGTAGATGGACCTGAATTGTAACCAGGTTTATAGTTGGGGTTATTTTGCACACGTTTCTTTGTCGTCCTGTCCTTATTATCTGCATGATGCATCAGTTCTATTTTATCCAATAGACTTTCTGTTTGAGCATCAATATACATTCGGTTATATTCTTCATGGGGAGCTAAAGAATAAACATCAAATTCATAAGCCAATCTGGCATTTTCTCCTTCCATATCTGGCACATATATCACAAGTTGTCCTTCTGGAAAATAAGATGCATTCTGATGTTTCTTTTTTATCTCATTCTCTTTTCCTGTTTCATGCCATGCATAACAGGCTGACGGTTGTTTTTCCAATGCTAGATTTCTTGCTTTTGTTACACTGATCTTAGGTTGAACCTCCAAGGAAATATTCTTGGGAATATGCCCATTCACAGAATGGAATTGCCCATCAAAAACATGGTAAATGACAATAGCTCCTTGGATCGGAATATTTTCATAAAACAATTGGTGACGAATATGCATTCCATCTCTCGGATCCCTGTTTCTCGAAATTTCTTTTAGAGAATAATTTTGAGACAGCCCCAATACTGATACATCTAAAGGCCTTTTTGATAATTGTTCTTTTTGTTCACAATCGAAACTCATCCAAGTTTGGCTACTTGATTGTGCTATGCTTATTTTAGACAAGAGCAATATTAAAAAGATCGTTTGATAGTAAATTAATTTTTTCATGTTCGGAATTTTTATAGTTTACTAGTGTCACAAAAATACAAGACACATCATATCATTTTCTAATACAAAATTTAAGCATTTACTATTTTTTTTTAATTTTAAATTTTGATAATTTAATTAAAATCAATATGTTACAATATAATAAATTCCAATTTTACGTTTATCATACTTTATAATATCATATTTTACAAGTGATTTTTATATGAAAATTTCTCAAACGAAACTAACTAGGATGCTCAAAACTCTAAACAAAGAGGAAAGAGGGAAATTTAGAGACTTTGTTCATTCTCCCTATTTCAATA
>JAHDHJ010000011.1:0-5420 GCA_020631375.1 Saprospiraceae bacterium
ACAAGAAAAGATATTCTGGCATACCAAGAATTCAATCCAAATAAAGTCAAAACTATTTTGTTAGGCAGGGATCCGTTTTTTTATCCGGATGAATATGCTGGCAATCTTAAAAAAATAGGAATCAGTGAGGATTACTTTTTATTTGTAGGAACAATAGAACCCCGCAAAAACCTACTTGTCCTATTAGAGGCTTTTCAGTTAATAAAAAAAGAAAGAGACAAGCCTTTACAATTATTAATTGTAGGAGGAGAAGGTTGGAGGAATGATGAATTTTATACCACATTAGAGAAACATCCTTTCAAAAAAGATATCATTCTTACGGGGTTTGTGGAAAAAGAAACCCTTAGGAAATTATATTCAAATGCTTTGGCAATGGTTTACCCATCCGTCTATGAGGGTTTTGGTTTTCCTGTGTTGGAAGCCTTGTCATGTGCCTGCCAAGTGATTACAACAGATAACTCAAGCATGCCCGAAGTAGGAGGGGAAGCAGCTTTCTATTTTCAAGCCAGAAATGTGGAACAATTGAGTAAACTCATGCTAAGAATCCAAGGAAATACAAATTTGGTTTCCAAGGGGAAATTATTGGAACAGGCTTCTGCTTTTTCTTGGAAAAGCTATGCAAATGCTTTTGAAGAACAGTTGAAAAGTATAATTTAAGACAAAACATTAAAAATATATATTTAATACATGGAATATTCATAAATTCACACAATCCAATTCTACTGGATTGTATTTTTATTCTAAAACCATTCACCATTATGATGCATAAATTACTTCAACATTTACTCTTAGCCACGACAATTATATTATTTTGTACCCAAATAGAGGCACAAATAGTAATTAATGAATATTCGGCTTCCAACCTTACCCAATTCGTTGATAACAACCAAAAAACGGAAGATTGGATAGAACTTTATAATACATCTAGCTCTAGTGTGGATTTGTCCGGGTGGCATTTATCCGATAAGGAAACCAACCCTATGAAATGGGTAATCCCTAATGGTGTTACCATAGCAGGTAATGGATTTTTGGTTTTCCTTTGCTCCGGGAGAGATGGCTTGGTCTTGGGAGAATTGCATACTAATTTTAAGCTAAGCCAAACTAAGGGAACCGATTTCGTAGTCCTTGCGGATCCCAGTGGGACAATTATCGAAAGCAGACCAACGGGTATAACATTAAGGGGGCATTCTTTTTGTAAGGAAACCGATGGGGCAGCTAATTGGGTAATATCCGAAACACCTACTTTTGGACTAAGCAATAATTCCATAACGCCTTATACCAGATATACCGTTGCTCCAAGTATGGATGTCGTGGCTGGTTTTTATCCATCTGCTGTTACAGTAAGCATACAGAATAATGAACCGAATTCTACCTTACGTTATACAATGGATGGTACATTGCCTACAGAATTTGATCCGGTTTATACCGCCCCTATAACAGTTAATTCCACTTCAGTTGTAAAAGCAAGGGCTTTTAGTGATGACCCTGCGGTTCTCCCCGGAAAGATTGATTTCAATACCTACTTCATTAATGAAACTTTTTCCTTGGATGTATATTCTGTCGCAGCTGATGAGGTTATTGATTTGGCAAATGGTTTTGGTGAGTTGAGACCTGTCGGTTCAATAGAATATTTTGGACAAGATGGAACAAGAAAGTCCGTTTCCTATGGAGAATTGAACCGTCACGGACAAGACTCATGGGTTTTGAACCATAGAAGCCTTGATTGGGTCTCTAGGGACGAAATGGGTTATACTTCCGCCATAGACCAGCCGATTTTTACCTATTCCACAAGAAATGACCACCAAAGACTGATGTTTAGGGCATCCGGTGACGATAATTATCCTGCTTTGCAAGGAAATGATACCAATCAGGATTTTGATCATGAGGGAAGTTGTCATATCAGGGATGAATATGTCCATACCTTGGCATTGGAAGGAGGAATGAAATTGGATGTTAGGGCTGTTGAAAGGGTAATCGTTTTCTTAAACGGGCAATATTGGGGAGTATATGGCTTGAGGGAGCGTCCGGTAGATCATGATTATACCAAAGAATATTATGATCAAGATAAATTCAATTTACAATATCTACTGACTTGGGGAGAAACATGGGCAGAATATGGTGGAAACCAAGCATTCAGTGATTGGGGAGAACTGAGGGATTTCATTTTGAACAATGATATGTCCATTGATGCTAACTATGAACTGGTGAAAAGTCAAATGCAGGTGAAAAGTCTGATAGATTATATGATGGTGAATTTGAATACCGTAGCTTCCGACTGGATGAATTATAATACGGGTTGGTGGAGAGGAATGGATCCTGCCGGCAATCACAAGAAATGGGGATATATCCTTTGGGATAACGATGCCACATTCGATTATTATATTAATTATTCTGGTGTGCCAGATATCAGTCCTTACGCTGAACCTTGCGACATCAACGCGATTTCGGATTATATGGATGACTTTTTTGGTTCATGGGGTAGTGGAGATGTTGGAAAACATGAAAAAATCTTCCTGAAACTACAAGAAGAAAATGAAGAATTCAGACAACTCTATTATTCCCGTTCGGCAGATATGATGAATACCGTTTTCAGTTGTGAAAACATGATTTCTACATTGGATGCTATGGTAGCTGTGATAGAACCGGAAATGCCAAGACAAATCCAACGATGGGGTGGTTCTATGGCAGAATGGCAGTCGAATATTCAGGATATGCGCAACTTCATCAATATCAGATGTGAGCAATTGGATAATGGAATGGTAGATTGTTTTGATCTGACAGGACCATTTGACTTGACATTGGTCGTCGAACCAGCAGGAGTAGGGGAGATAGAAATCAATACGATTAGCAATATCCAATCTTTCCCTTGGACAGGACAATATTTTGGTAATATGGATAACTTGATCGAAGCAAAATCCAAAGACCCGCTTTATACATTTTCCCATTGGGAAACTGCAAACGGAAATGCGATTTTCCCTAATGTGAATACTGACAGTGCCAAGATAATATTGACAGGGAACGAAGTTCTTACTGCCGTATTTACGGATGGTCCCGTAGCCATAGAAAATTTGCAGAATGTATCTAGCTTAACAGCATTTCCTACTGTTACGAATGATTTGGTCACGATAAAATTCAATATAGAGGAACAGACTGACCTGAATTTTGAACTATTCAATACTTTAGGAGAGCGAGTTGCCATATTGGATGATATCAGCCGGAAATATGCAGCCGGAGATTATGTACAAGAATTACATCTTAATGATTTGAACTTGGCACAAGGAATGTATTTCTTAAGTATCAATACAGGGGGGAATACAAAGGAGAGTATCAAGTTATCATTCTTTAGATAAAAATATACTTTTATATCTAGTTTATACAAGTCGTCGTTTCAAAGGAGTTGCGACGACTTGTTGTATCATTAACCTAAATCCAAGAAGTGTTTGATTTTTCATCATTAATGAATAATTCCGAGGATCCCTCTGTCTATTTAATACTGCTGACAGTATTATTTTCCTTTTTTTTATCAGGATTGATTGTATTTACCTATGATAAAACAACAAGGGGAACCGTACGTCCGGATAATTTCCTACAAGCCCTTGTTCTGATTTCTATCGTAGCTTCTACCGTTATACAAGCGATAGGTGACAGCTTGGCGAGAGGTTTGGGGATGTTGGGTGCTTTGTCCATCATCCGTTTTAGAACGACATTGAGAAATCCGAGGAATATGGTTTTCATGTTTTCGTCTTTGGCTACTGGAATTGCTTGTGGGGTATATGGTTTTGAAATCGCATTCATTGGTACGATTGGTTTTTGCCTGACAGCTTTTATATTATACCTGACACCCTTTAGTAAGAACCAGGATTTGATAGGTGTTTTGAAATTGGATATAGATAGGAGTACCGGCGACGAAAGAAGGGTGCATGACATTCTAAAAGAAAAATGCAAGGTTTATACATTGACCAGATATACCGTTTTTAATAAATGGGAAAAAAAGGTTGCCGGGGAAGTGAGCCATAAAAAAGATGGCTTGATTTCCTACGAATATTCTGTAGGTTTATACAAAGAATCCGATAGTTGGGATTTAACGGATGCCTTATATGAAGTGATAGGAGTGGATAATGTGAGGTTGGTTTTAAAGCAGAAAGACGAACTGGAAGATTTATAACGTTCTAATTAAGTTGCGGACAAGTCCGCAAAACCCATAGACGACAGTCCATAATCCATAGATTTTTTTGTTTAGAACTATCGTCTATTGACCAGTTACGTTTTGCACAACTCAAATTAATGAAACCTGAATATCTATTTAATGTTACGGAAATTTAAATTCAATTTAATATATCTATTAATGTTTCCCGCATTGTATTTGATTTTCCATATTACATGGCAATCCAAGCAAAGCACGGTTACATTTTATGGCTTTGCAGAAAACAAGGAGACCGAACTGAATTTTGATAAATCGGTCATCATTAATCATGTGCATGTGACACCGGGAGAATTTGTTTCGATGGGTGATACCTTGTTGACCATGACGACACATTATGAAAATGAAGTAAAAATAAGTGATGTCAATCATCAGATACAAAGCCTGGAAGTAAAAGATGAAATTGACAAAAAAGATATAGAATCTTCCATTCGTAAATTGGAAGCCATAAAAATGACCAAGTTAAGTGAGATAGAATCAAAAATCAGGACGCTACAATCTGAAATTGATTTGAACCAATCCATATTGGCGGAATTGAAAAGCGTGGACCTGAACGGTACGGATATGAAAAATTCTCCAAACCAGATTAAAATCCAAGTATTGCGGAAAGAAAAGGAAATGGCAGTTAAACCCTTGGATGCGGAAATTAATAAATTGAAGTTGGAATTATCACAAATTGGTTTACCCTCAAAAGTTGAAATTAATAAATTAAAAAACGAAGCCCAGATCAGGAAAAAAGAAGAAGATAAAATAATCATTTTAGCACCCTCAGACGGCTTGGTAGGAAATATACATTGCAAGGTAGGGGAGAATATTTCTTCCTTTAATACATTGGTATCTTTTTATGAAGAAAATCCAACATTGGTAAAAGGATATGTCCATGAGAATTTAATTTTGCAAGTAGAAGTCGGCGATACAGTAAATGTCATTTCAAGTTATCATCCCGAAAATAATGTCATAGGAACGGTCGCCGGATTAGGGTCAAGGATAGTGGAAATTCCGGAACGCTTGAGGAAGTTGCCCGAAATAAAAACATATGGCAGGGAAGTCTCCATCCAACTACCCGTCGTGAATACTTTTTTACAAAAAGAAAAAGTCGTACTGAATTTATTGGATGTGGATCCCCTTTTACTGAATGATAATAATTCTAAGCAAAGAAAAAAACGGAACGATGTTATCGAGATTCCGGTAAGCCATTAGCATGTCAGAAAAATCTAAT
>JAHDHJ010000011.1:5430-33926 GCA_020631375.1 Saprospiraceae bacterium
AATAGAACAAATTTTTTAAGAAACGCCGTATTGTTTTTTTGTTTCTTTTTTATTCATGGAAATATGTATTCCCAAGGGATAATTACGTTCAAGGATTTGATAGGCTTGGCACAAAAGGACTCTTCCATTTATTTAAATAATAATGAAATATTATTCCTAAAAGGTGATCCTTTCAAAATGCCTTTTTTGGAAAAAATAGAATTCAGAACGAACACCGACGAATGGGATATCAAAAGACAACAATACACCGTTCGGACAAGTTTCAATGGTTGGAAAGAAAGGAAATATTATAAGGAACTCCAAGAACAATTCATAAAATCCAATACACTCGAAACCGTAATCCTTTTGAATGAAAAAATAAGTACGGCTTATTTTACCTATTTGGATTATTATTTCGGACACCGTTTGAAAGCATTGAAATTAAAGGAAAAATTTATCCTTGAAGACAAACTGAAAATCTACGACATCCTCGCCAAATCGAATAATGATTTCAAGGTAAGTGATTTAATCGGAACCGAAGACGACTTCTATGAAGTGGAATTGGAACTACTGGAGTTGGAAGCTAAAAATGTAATGTACCAAGAACTTTTCGGCATTCGCAATAAGGAAAATGAAGACAATGTCATAGACACCTCCGGCTTTATTTCATTTGCGAAAATGTATTCGGTTTATGAATCTTTGGATAATAATATAGAAAAGCATCCCAAGATTTCACTATTGAAATCAGAGGAAGAAGAAAGGTTCATAGAGTATGAGTTGGAAGAATCCAAAACAAAAAAGATTTTGGATTATGCACAAATCAGATATGCGGGTAGGGATAATTTAAATCTGGCAAGGGAATTTTCCGTGGGCGTGGGAATACGCATACCCATGAAAGGAGGTGCGGTCGTAGATTTGAAAGAATTGGAACTGGAAATGCTCCAAGATGAAAATAAAACCCTTTCCGAAAAAATGGAAATGGAAAAGGAAATGTATGTTTCCGAAAAAAAAATAAATGAATTAATCAAAAGAAAAAACAGGATAGAAGAACAAATAAAAAATACCCGAATAAGATTCAGCCAAGAAAATTTCAGACACCTAGCCACTAAGGATCCTTTGGCATTATTAAGGGTGAAAGAAAGTCAGGTCAGCAGGGAAATTGACATTATAGAATTAGAATATGAAATCTATTTCCATTATCTTTTATCCTTGGAGCTGAATGGAAAATTCATCGAACGTCCATTAATAAATTATTTATCCGAAAACTTGGAAAGTTTTTAAACAAGCCTGAATAATGTGTTCTTATACGCAATTAAATAATGTATTATTGCGTATAAGAACACATTCACGCCTTTTTTCCTCTTTGATTATATGCAAGGATAATTATAATTCCGGCAATAATTTATCCGGCGTTTTATAACCGACCAATTTTTCTTTAATCGTAAGGTTTTCATCAAAAACAACGATGGTTGGATATCCTCTCACTCCGATAAATTGGGTAAATTCATGAGGATAATTCCTTCTTTTGCTTCCTTTGGCAGGATCATATTTGGGATTCGCATATTCCTTGCCATTGAATTTGAATGTTTCGGGTCCTTCTGCATTGAATTTCACTGCATAATAATCCGTATTTACTTTTTTGATGACATCCGGATTCGTGAATGTATTCCTATCCATCATTTTGCATGGTCCACACCATTCTGTATAGACATCCAATAATAATTTCTTAGGCTTTTTCTTATACTTTTTTTGTGCTTCTTCCAAAGTAAGCCAGGACACTTTCTCTAAATCCAATTTCTCTTCGGGAGCAGAACAACCGACAAGAATTAAGGAAGAGAATAAAAACAAATAAAAATATTTCATGCTTATTTATTTAATGATATTTAATTCAAGTAAAAACGTTTTTAAAACCTTATTTATTATATGCCAACAATTGGTTCAAGGTATCTTCCAATTGATTAACATCAATATTTTTGGCAATGATTTTTCCTTCTTGATTCAGCAAATAATTCGTGGGTAAACCTTTTACATCGAAATCATTTATGATTTCGGATTCTTCGCCCATCAAATCAGAAACATGTATCCAATCCATTTCGTCACGTTGTATGGCATGTACCCAATTCACCGCACTGGAATCTGCAGATACCGAATATATTTCAAAACCTTGCTCTTTGTAAGTCTGGTATAAAGGCTTGAAATAATAACAATGTTCGTGAGTGCAAACCATGCAATAAGATGCCCAGAATTCCACCAAAACAACCTTGCCTTTCAATTCGGAAACTGCTATGGATTCCCCATTGGGATTCATTAGGTTCAGTTCTGGAAAATACATCTCCTTTTCCAAGCCCACATAAACCTTTTCTTCATTTTCCGTTCCGGCTGCAAAATAGAAATAACTTGCTGTTAATAAAAGTAAAAGAGATAAAACCCACCAAAATAAGTATTTCCTTTTTTTCTTGGGCTTTCCATTCATTTTTTGCTCCAGTTTGTCCCAACTGTCATTTTCCAATTCCAAATATTGGAATGATTTCTTATTATCTTTTATGAATTCTTCAATGGGTTCCATATCATTTATTTTTTTGAAGAATATTGATTAATTTCTTTTTTCCTCTTGAATATTGTGTCAATGAAGTAGATTTTGAAATGCCTAATATTTCGGAAATTTCCTGATGGTCATATCCTTCTATTAAATATAAAGTGAGGACTGCCCTGTATCCTTCCGGCAATTCCATCAACGCAGATTTTACATGCTCAATTTCTATTTCATTATAAGTGATTTCAGTTTCGGGTATATTGACCGCGATTTCGTCCTTAAAATCAACGAGCAACAATCCTTTGCGTTTGATGTGATTAATGGAAGTATTCACAATTATTCTTTTCAGCCAAGCTGCAAATCCCTGATGGTTCTTCAATCCTGCCAAATTGCCAAAAGCCTTAATAAAAGCATCCTGTAAAACGTCCTTTGCATCTTCCTTGTTTCCCACTATGCGATAGGCGACATTGAGCATGCCTTTGGCATAACGATAATATAATTTTCGTTGTGCGGCAGCATCACCTTTTATGCTATCCCTGATAAGGGAAGATTCTATATCTGTTATCACTTTTGGCAAATCCCTATGATTTTATCAGCCTCTATTTTTAATGACAATATGATTTGGGAAATATTGCAGCTAAAAATAAAAAAGTCCTTTCCGTTTTACGGAAAGGACTCTAATATCTATTTGAAATGATGATTAATCATCTCCATTTGCAAATTTGAATGCGAATGCAGCTGCGGCACCGGCAGCAAAGTTAGCTACTAGGAATACCCAGATATTAGGCCAAGCACTCATTTCCGCTATGGAAATCCCTAATGCAACAGCAGGGTTGAATGCACCACCTGAGATACCGCCCAATGCGTATGCACAAGCCAAAACCGTAAAGCCAATAGCTAATCCATAGAAAGAATTGCCTGATGTACCCTTAGCCGTAGCTGTGTGTAGAATTACCCAACACAAAGCGAATGTTCCTAGGAATTCCGCTAATAAAGCCGGAAGAACCATTCCATCATTACCGAGTTTGTTCATGCTCGGCTCGCCTCCATTATTAGCTAAAAGGTAAAGCCCTATTACAGAAGCCAAAGCAGCTCCTACTAATTGTGCAACCATGTAGGGTGCAACATCTTTGGCATCACATTTTCCTCTGAGAAAGACAGCTAGTGTCACCGCAGGATTAAAATGCGCTCCGGATATATGCCCTCCCGCATATATCATTACCATCAGCATCGAACCAATAGCCAAAGGTGCCATCGCACCTGCTAAGTTCGCAGCCATAACAATGGCAAGAATCAGGAAGAATGTCCCGATAAATTCAACAAAATACTTTTTCATGACGAATAAAAATTTAAGGTTTAAAGTAAAATGGTTTAATCATTTTTCATTGTACGTTTATGGGTTTTTTCTTCGTCTTACAATTTGGAATTTTTGAAGTAAGTATGAAGATATAAAATAAGTTCACAATATAATGCCAAAATGTTTGGTTTTTTCACATTACATTTGTCACAAATGAATATATATGAAAATTTCACTACTAGGTTATGGCAGAATGGGCAAGGCTATTGAGGGCTTTGCCTTGGAAAATGGGCATGAAATCGTCCTAAGAATAGATAAGCGTAATGCCCATGAATTAAATGGGGATAAATTGGCGGAATCAGATGTCGCCATAGATTTCAGCCTCCCGACTACTGCTTGGAATAATATCAAATCTTGTATAGATTCAGGCGTTCCAGTCGTTTCGGGGACTACGGGATGGACGGATAGATTAGAAGAAATGAGGGCTTACGCCAATGCCTATAATGCTAGTTTTTTGTATGCTTCCAATTTTAGCATTGGTGTAAACATTTTCTTTGAAATCAATAAACAATTGGCAAAATTGATGAATGCACATTCCCAATATGATGTTTCCATGGAAGAAATCCACCATATCCATAAATTGGATTCTCCAAGCGGAACGGGCTTGACCCTTGCTCGGCAAATCATTGAAAATATTGCTAGAAAAAAGAAATGGGAAGAAGCCGAAAATGTAAATGATGACACGATTGCCATTCATTCTAAAAGAATTGGTATGACGCCGGGAACACACTCCGTTAAGTACGCTTCAGAAATTGATACCATAGACATTATCCATACCGCTCACTCCAGAGACGGTTTTGCAAAAGGAGCCTTAATGGCTGCGGAATGGATTGTCGGGAAAAAAGGAGTATTTTCTATGAGCGATGTCTTGTTTTAGTAGCTTGGACAAATGAATAGGTACTCTAACAGATGAAACTTTCATCTGAATCTATCCAGTTTAAACCTTATCCACTAAAACCTTATAACGCGGATCTTCTAATACATTCACATCAATAATTTCAGCAGCATTATTAAGCAATTTTTGGCAATCCCTACTCAAATGGCGTAAGTGGATTTTTTTGCCTGCTTTGTGGTAGCGTTCCGTAATTTTATTCAGGGCTTCGATAGCTGACATATCGACTACTCTACTTTCTCTAAAATCAATAATTACTTCGGGGGGATCGTTTAGTACATCGAATTTTTCGTTGAATATGCTTACCGAACCAAAAAATAAAGGGCCATAAATTTCATAATGCTTAACACCATCCTCGTCTATTGACTTTCTTGCCCTAATGCGTTTCGCATTATCCCATGCAAAAACCAATGCGGCAATAATAACCCCTATTATTACAGCCAGTGCCAAATTATGCAGCAGAACAGTTACAAGTGTTACTACAACCATTACAAAAATATCTGATTTTGGCATTCTATTAATGGTTCTGAAACTAGCCCATTCAAAAGTTCCAATCGCAACCATAATCATTAAGCCCGTAAGTGCTGCCATTGGTAATCGTTCGATTAATCCGGAACCGAACATGACAAAAATCAATAGAACTACTGCTGCCACAATACCTGACAATCTTGCCCTCGCACCATTAGAAATATTGATAAGACTCTGACCTATCATCGCACAACCACCCATACCGGAAAAGAAACCCGATAATATATTCGCAATGCCTTGGGCAACAGCTTCTTTGTTTCCTCTGCCACGAGTCTCAGTAATCTCATCAACAATATTTAATGTCAATAAACTTTCAATTAATCCTACTCCCGCCATAATCGCGGCATAAGGAAAAATCAGGGTCAGCGTTTCTAAATTTATCGGAACTATGGGAATGTGAAAAGGAGGGAAACCTCCTTGGATGGAAGCGATGTCGCCTACGGTTTTGGTATCAATACCAAAGCCTACAACAATTCCGAAAACAGCCAAAATTGCTGCTAGGGAAGCTGGAATGGCTTTGGTCAGTTTTGGTAATCCCCAAATGATAAGCATGGTAAATACAACCAATCCTAGTAAAATATACAAGGCTTGTCCTGTCAACCAATCTCCGCTTGAATCTTTGAATTGTTCTAATTGCGACAAGAAAATGATGATTGCCAGACCATTTACAAACCCGAAGATTACAGGATGTGGTACGAGTCGCATTAATTTACCCAATCTAAGCAAACCGGCTGCCACTTGAATCAAACCTGCCAAAACTACCGTGGCAAATACATATTCCGGTCCATGGGAAACCGCCAATGCAACGATGACCACTGCTACTGCACCGGTAGCACCAGAAATCATTCCGGGACGTCCACCTAAAATGGAGGTGACAAGTCCCATCATAAAGGCTGCATAAAGTCCCGTCAAAGGAGATAATCCGGCAATCATTGCAAAAGCTATAGCTTCAGGAACAAGGGCCAAGGCAACTGTAAGACCTGATAATATTTCAATTTTATAATCTACTTTTTGATTAAAATCGAATAAGTTTAAATATTTTTTCATCATAATATTCCTCCTAGTGCTTTCTTCACTTGAATTAACAGGTTTTCATTAATTCAAAATTGTAAGTGCTTATCAATAAAAACAAGGCTTAATCAATCTTAATTTGTTGATTAAGAGTTGTTTAAATTGAATTGAAATTGTGTATTTTGAATGTGTTCTCCTTATCGGAGTGCGAAGCTAATTAAATTTATTGAATGGCAAATTAAAATAGGAAAAGGCTAACAAATCTTATACTATAATGGGCGTATTCAGTGTCCTTGAAGTATGGCATTTGTTAGCCTTGATTATGGATGGGGAAATAAATAAATAAATTAGGGTTCCTTGAAATAATTTTAATTTTCAAAAAAATAATTGGGCTATAATCAATAATTCGTAATAATGTCTATTATTTCCCGCCACCAAAAGTAAGTGCCAAGGAATTAATAATCTGATACCTTAATTCTATCACCGAAATGGGAGGATAACTATCATAAACACATTCGAAATAAGTGTTCCAAGTCAGATTCTTTACCAAATGAATTTCAATACCTGTTTCGGAAGCGATTCTAAAATCATTGAAATTATCAACTCTTGGCTGGTAATACGTTACATGGCTTAATGAAAATTTATCATTCAGATTGTATTGCATGGATAGATAATTAGAAAGTCGATGATGTCCATAGTTGATGACATCTTCTGTTCCCCCTACTTGTTCTTCGGATTTTTCAAACATATATAAACTACCGAAATAAATATGCCCTTTGTCCTTTTTCAGAATCCTGAACCTAGGTCCGGTTCCGATGAGCCAACGAAACAAAACCAGTTCCACTTCATTAATTTGGGCTTGGGTAAATGCTTCCCAAGTGAGCCAATTCGTTAGGTCTCGATTATATCTCAAATGGATGAAATTATTATTCTCTATTTCAGTCACATTATCAGTGCCATTAGCCTTGAAGCGGTTCACCCCAAAAGCTCCCATGAGCATGAACTTGTTTTTTTCTTTGAAAAAATAATCAAGTCTCAATTGCCCACTGCCCTCTAGATTCCGTCCGGCAGAATTATTAGACAAACCAAAACTGAATTCCGCATTTAAGGACCAATGGTTGGATAGGGAGTCCGCCAATCGTTCTTTTTCAATATTTACAATTTGTCCTTCCATGATTAATGGAAGAAATAATAAGAATAGGATCTTTTTCATTTTAATTTTTTTATTAAATATAGGACAATAGTAAGTTTTAACAAAAAAGCTAACTTACATTTGCGAGAATGGAAAATAAGACACTTCTCGTTCATGGGGCTATTTTTACGGTTGCCTTGATTTATGCTGCCAATTATAGCATAATGAAAACGGTTACGCCTGAGTTTATCCAGCCTTTGGGTTTGGTAATTGTACGGGTTTTTTCGGCAGCGGCATTGTTCTGGATTATTACGCCCAAAGAGTATATTGATAAAAAAGATTATTTGAAATTGGCGACTTGTGCCTTGTTCGGAATCGCACTGAACCAGATGTTTTTCATCAAGGGACTTTCTCTTACCGTTCCCTTGAATGCTTCTGTCATTATGACCAGTACACCGATTATGGTCTTGATTGTGTCTTCGATTATCCTAAAGGAAAAAATCACTTTTCTGAAAACCCTAGGAATCCTTTTGGGATTTGCAGGTGCATTCCTTTTATTCACAGACGGTGGGAAGAAGTTTGAGGGAGCTAATTTTTGGGGAGATATTTTTATCTTTATCAATGCCCTTTCTTATGGTATCTATTTGGTTTTGGTAAAACCATTAATGGAAAAATATAGCCCATTGACTGTTGTCAAATGGTTGTTCACTTTTGGTTGTGTTTTTGTTTTTCCTTTTGGAATACAGGATTTTTTGACAGTGGATTGGACTGCATTTAGTAGGAATGGATATTTGTCGATTGCTTATATCGTAGTTTGTACTACGTTCATGACTTATCTGCTAAACGGTTGGGCATTGAAACATGTCAGCCCGAATGTTGTGGGATATTATATTTATTTGCAACCGATACTCGCTACTTCGATTGCCATTTATTTTAGAGGCGATCCGCTTAGGTTTCAATCCATTTTATTTTCCTGCTTGATTTTTATTGGTGTTTTTCTTGTGAGTATTAAAATCAAAGAAAAGAAAATTCAAGAGGGATAATTTCATCCCTCTAATTTCCCTTTGTATTTTTTCAAAAAACCGTCCATAGATTTTTTGAGTTCCTCTGTTGTTTTATTTTGAGCAATTTCAGTATTCATATTTGATTCGTCAATATGCAAGGTATTCGCAGGTAATGCGAATTCTATATTTAAGATATTTGCCAATGAAATAATCTCTAACATCAGATTATGTTTGCTTCTTAATTCTTCTGACCAACCATCTACTGTGAAAAAAGTCTGTACAAAAATTTCCAAGGCGGTAGGGCTGAAATTATTCAGATGGACCTCTGTCTTTTCATCCAAAGTATGGGGATGGAGGCGGAGGATTTCTTCCGTTCCTCTTACAAATAAATCAATGGATTCCGGAGGGGTGTCATATTTGATTCCGATTTGAGTTCTGTATCTTCTATATACTCTTCTTCCTAAATTATTAATTACATCATTTGCCATTTTTCCGTTGGGAACAGAAATAGAAGAGGTGTCGGATGCCAATAGTCTGGTAGAACGGAAACCGACTTCTTGAACGACACCTTGGATGCTTCCCGAAATAATATAATCGCCAACATCAAAAGGGCGGTCAATGAAAATCATCAATGCTCCGATTAAATTCTTTACAGAATCCTGTGCTGCTAAAGCTATCGCCAATCCTCCTATGGAAACACCTGCTAACAATGCAGTCACATTAACATCCAAACGATTTAAAATACTGATTAAACCAAAAACGACTATTCCTATCTGTAAGAATTTTCTTAGGATAATCAATAATTGGTCATCCATTTTGGATTCTGTCTTTTCTGCCCAGCTCTTAGCATAGACCATTATTAGTTCCAAAATATTCAAAGCCATTAAAATAATAAAACAATATTTTAATATGTCCAAAACCAAATAAGCGACCCTTGATAAATGAATGGGTAATTGTAGAACCGGTAAAAACAAATCCAGTAAATTCATTACCAGAAACAGTCCGATTAATTTTGCTATTTTATGTACGGTTTTATTATCAGCATATTCCTGACCTAATTTTGTCTTCGCAATACTTGAAATTATAATATCAATTATTTTTGAAATGATTAAATAAAAAAGAAAAGCGAGACCTAAGAAAATCAGCATTCCTAAATATTGCCAAACTTTAATGCCTAAAAATTCACCCGTTCCGAATTTTGGAAAAACATTCAATAGCATATCACTGCCTAAAGGATATAATTGCTTGTGCAATTTGGGAATTAATTCTACAGTTTCCTTAGAATAATACCAGTTGCCATTTCTTTTTTCCAGATAGATTTCAGGCATTTCCTTTGGGAATAATACATACGAATTTCCGCTGATAGAATCTGATGGATTATAGCCGGGAATTTTGGACATGACTACAAATAAGCCTTTGGCATCCAGAATCTGTTTTATTTTTATTGCTTTTTCCTCTGTCTCCAAATTAATAATATCACTTATGCTCCTTGCAGATAATGAGGGTTCATAAGAATCGATTTGTAAATAAAACAAATGATTATATACGGAACTGTGTGGCGTTTCCAATACATTTGTTTTCTGTGCATTTATGAAATTAAAATGCAATAAAAATAGTATGGTGGCTAAAAGAAGATTGTTTTTCATGATAGTATTGATAATCTGAAAATAATTGCACAAATTTATCCTAAAATAGGGTAATAAATAATATCTATGCCTTGTTAATTTTACAGTAGAGAATTTAAAATGAATTTTTATGAAAAAGAAGACAGAAAAAGAATGGAAAGAAGAATTATCCGAACAAGCGTATCATGTGCTTAGGGAAAAAGGAACGGATCGACCTTTCAAAGGAGAATATGATAAATTTTATGAAGAGGGAATTTATTCTTGTGCCGGCTGTGGACATGAACTTTTTTCTTCTGAAAACAAATACAATTCGGGTTGTGGATGGCCTGCATTTTGGGGAGAATTGGAATCAGCCGAAATAAAACAAGTTTTGGATAGAAGCCATGGGATGACAAGGATGGAACTTGTTTGTTCCCAATGCGAAGGACATCTGGGACATATTTTCAATGATGGTCCACCGCCTGAGGGAAAAAGATATTGTATCAATTCTTCTTCTTTGAAATTTAAGGCGAATTCTTAGGAATGATGAATTAATAAATTGCGTTTTTAGGAATGATAGTCATTTTTTCCATGACCTTATCATTCTTTCCATCAATGAGCTTTCCGCAATAAATATATTGGCTTTGCGAAAAAAGATGTATTGTAAAACTGCTGGATAGAAGAACAAATAGATTTGTAAATAGGATGACTTTTTTCATGGTTTTTTATTTTAAAAAATGCTAAGGAATGGCGAACAAATAAATATCCAATCTTGACTTGTTTTTTTGCAATTAACTGCGTTAAAAAGCCTCGTCGATGCCCTGCATCGCCTACGTTTTTTGCCTTGTTATTCACAAAAAATCCTGCGCCAATTTTTGTCCATTTATTTATACATCATTCCTAAAGGTTTGTACAAATCAATTTTTAATTACGGTTATGGATTTGACATCATTCATGTTTTTCAAACGAAGGATGTAACTGCCTTTTGGAAGATTGGAAAGGTCTATGTTTTTTTGAACAATGCCTTGGAAATCGGAATTGATATTTTCCGATTTGAATAATTTTCCTACTATATTATAGACCTCAATAATCCCTTCCGTATCTTTTGGAATATTAGCATGGACAGTTATTTGTCCTTGGGTTGGGTTTGGATAAATGCGAGTAAAACCATTTATTAATTCTCTTTTCAAGCTAATGGTATTGCTATATTTATAAGAACCATCCAAGTCCACCATTTTTAATCTGTAATAGGATAGGGGAGTTAATTCAGGATCATCGTATTGATAAGTTGTAATTGTATTTGAAAATTCTTTTGCTTTTACAATATTAATTCTTTTGAAATCAATATTGGTTTCACTTTTTTCTATTTCAAAATGTGATGAATTTATTTCAGAAGCTGTTTCCCAAATTAAACGATTATACTTTTCTTCTTCAATTCCTGAAAATGCTAGGAGTTCAACAGGCAATGTAGTAACATTGGATAAACTCGAAGTGGCAGAACAGGCTCCGTCGGTGACAACGACATAATAATCGTCCAAAGTGGCGGCAACATGAACTTGGTTTGTAGCGCCCAAAATAGCCCCATTGGAATCATACCATTGGTTATTGATGGGAGAGGATGATGTCAGGACATTATTTGAGGTGCTTATAGTGGGAGTGGCAGGCATGGAACTGATAGTCACGGCTACCGTAGCCGATTCTAATTTTCCGCAAGAATAATTAATTTGACAATAATAATTACCTGCATCACTTAGCGAAACATTATTTAATGTTAAAGTATTGGAATTCGCAGCCGGAATCTCCGTGCCGTCTTTTATCCATTGGTAGGAAAGAGGGATGTTGGTGGTTACGGATAATTCTATTGTTCCGCCTTCACAGGCAATATCAGGGATGGGTTCTACTGTGATTTTGGGATAGACAAACCTGCCATGCACTGCAAAATGGTCGGATAAATCTAATTCCAGGTCATTGTTATCCCAGAGGTCATCCACACTTTCGACATGTCTTAGGATTTGGGTTTGGTTAGTGAAAATCTCAGGTGAGAAATGCGTAGTATCTACAAGCACATAATCCAAATATTCAATGCCGGGATCTCCATAGGTATTGATACTCCCATCATAGGTGAAGTTGTCTCCTATGAGTGTGGCGGGTTTGGTTTCCAGTATCTGATTCATTATATCATACTCGTTCAGTGTATTGGCGAGTTTGTCCACATTCAAATCCCCTCCTATGAGTATGGGTTCATTCTGGGGAATGGTTTTGGATAGTATCCAAGTTTTCAACTGGTTGAATTGGGTTTGTCTAATGGTAATATTTGCTGGTTCGGGAAAGGCTTGAGTATGTGTTCCGAATAGATGATATTTTTGTCCCAATTTATTTATCCTTGCATATTTGGCTCCCTTGGCAGCAAGGCAATCCGAGCCACCACAATCATCAAAGGTAATATGTTCGTCAATTTCTATGGGCCATCTACTTACAATTAAAACTCCTCCATCTTCCGTAGATCCCGATTCGTCAACTACTGATGTCTGATAAGGATATTCGGCTGATAGCCTCGGTAATAATTCATCTTCCCTCGCCCCATTATAAAACGCTTCACTTATTATTATGGCATCATAGCCATGGACATGGTTATATATGATTTTCGCCCTATCATATTCGTCCGAACTCCCTATAGGTGGTGTGAGCATGAATATATTGTATGCCAGTACATTAAATATGTGGCTATCTGTAAGGTCGGATGCTAATTGCGGATAGGGATCAACTTCGTGCAAAACAAAATAAACATCATCATATATGTTTCCCGGAGGAAGGTCTGCACGGTATTTCAATACGAATTGTTTGCCTCCAAGTATGAATGTGTTAGAATGAAAACTCCGATCACTATACCAAGGATCACTGAAACCCGGTCCGGAAGATGATTGATACATTGTGCTACCTATAAAGTCCCCATGCAATCTTAATTCTAGCGTAACACTTTCTCCGGCATAAGTGACTGTAGTGTAGAAATAGAAATCATCTCCCCAAGTAATTCCACTGTCTCTATTTGTTTCAAAAATTGCTTTTTGCAATTCCCATGCGGGCATCGTTCCTGAAAATAGATTATTCCAATAACTGCCACTTAATGTAGAAGTAGTACTGACACTGAGTGGATATTGGGAATTATTCTGAAAATAAACAATGGATTCTGCATAGGAAAAAGTAAGGAGGAAGATAAGTGATAGACTGAGTAGCGATGATTTCATATCATTAGTTTGTGTGTGTCCAATAGTAGTGTTATTGCATATGTTTTTTCTCAAAATGAGGATATGAAGGTAAGAATAATAAAGTGAAAATCGATTGCATTTATAATTTTAATTTGTTTACCCGTAATGGAAAAGGAGGACAACTATGAATAAGAAATCGGAAATTATTTTTTATCAATCCATAAAATCCTTCACTAATTCAAACACTGCAATAGCACAAGCAGTCGCCACATTCATAGAAGAATTTTGTCCGAACATGGGAATATGCAAAGTATAATCCGAAGCGTCCAATAAGGATTGGTGGATGCCCATATTTTCTGCTCCAATAATCAGACAGATTTTATCGGATTTATTGAGTTTGAATTTTCTAATGTCTGTGCTGTCTGTCGTGATTTCCAAACTGACAATTAAATAATCATCACTTTTTAATTGCTCAATAATATCCAAGGCGTTTTCCTGATATTCAAAAGCAACGGCATTTTCTGTGGAGCGGGAAGTCTTTTTTATTTTTCGATTAGGAGGAGTAGGAGAGCTTCCGCTCAAATATATCTTTTTAATTCCGAGAGCATCCGCAATTCTAAAAACACTTCCAATATTTGCAGGTACATTTATATCATTGGCCAAAATGCACAAAGGGAAAAGTTGTTTTTCCCTTTTTACTTCCTCATGTTGTAATTGTATATTTTCCTTTTTCATTATACTGGAATATTAGTCAAAGATATGGATAAATTATGGATCTGGAATTTTAATTTTTGTGACACTTACTTAGAAATAAAAAATTGCTAGCGAAAATTCGCTGTAATTTGAAAATTTTAATACATTTGCCTTATGTTTAATATGTTGCCAACTTTATACCAAAACAAAATTGTTATGAAATCTTTAGTTTTTACTCTTTTTACATTGCTTTTAGTTGCATTTTCTCTGAATAATATCCAAGCTCAGAATAATTATACAGAATACCAATTACCACATCCGGATCAATTAAGTCCTTTGTTTGTGGGTTCTCTTACCGAAAGTGCGATTTACTATGGGAAGACTCCATCTTTTAGTAGTAATAAGCCTGTCCTTGTTTTTGTGCATGGCTTTATTGATTTGGCTAACCTTTGGTTCGCACCGGGAAATGACATGTACGAAAGGGCATACGATTCAAGATACAGAACGGCTTATGTTGCCATGACAAGAGGAGAGGGCATGTGGACGAACGGAGCATTATTGGCAGAAATGTTAGAAGATATTACAGATCATTATAATGTGAAAGATGTTGTCATAGTAGCACATAGTAATGGTGGGAAAGCTTCCGAAGTAGCGATGTTTTATGAAAATAAATCCCATTTGGTGGATAGGGTGATTTCATTGGGGACACCATTTAAGGGAACGGGTGTAGCTGATTTGGCTGAAACTCCGGCATTCAATTGGTTGGTGGATTTTATCGGGCTGGGAGGTGGAACTTCTACTTCCACGACTTATTATATGGAAGGCATTGCCCGTCCAATTTTGGATAACGAGCCAGACAATGAGGTTAAGAAATTTATCAATTTCGGTGCTTGGGGATATAATGATGGAACGACGATTGCTGCACCGATTATGGCAGTGAGTGGCGAATTATTAAATAATATGGGTGGCGGTCCATCTACTGGAGGAAATGACGGAGTGACTCCATATTATAGTTCGACCCGTCCGGGGGGAAGTCCGCAATGGCCGGGATATTGTGCTTGGTGGTGGTGTAATGAAGAATCCGAATATGACCACATGGACATCACTTTTGATTATGTAGTTTGGAATGAGATTAAGCCATATTTTACAGGAAATCTGAATTATTTTAAAACGGCAAATGATTTTGAAAGTCCAGTGGCAAGAGGAGAGATGTTGAAAAGTAATTTTGAATTAATCAGTACAATGGATGGAGATGAGGAAATGTTTACGGTGAGTGAGGATGCCGGAAAAGTCAATATTAGTTTGATGCACCGCGATGAAGGGAGTCAATTCATTATTGCAAATTCTAATGCAGAACAAATCGATTTTAATTTACAAAGAAATAAGGGTATTAATAAAGGAGCAAATAGTTCTGTTATTTTGGATAATCCAGCGGCTGGTAAATATTCCATCGCTACGGATGCGGATCATTTTGCGGCAATGGTGAGTTATGAAAAAGGTGCCACTTTATTATTTGACAATTCTAAAATTGCTTACGAATCCGGAGAGGCAATACAATTGAATGCCGAAATAAAAAATGTAAAAGAAAAAGCGACGGTTACTGCTGTCGCAATCCGTAAGAATAATTTGAAAGGAATTGCATTTCAGAATAATGATGCCATAGTTTTGGAATTGGAAGCATTGCCAAATGGCAAATATGAAGCTATCATTCCTGGTGGTTTGAAAGAAGGTGTTTACAATCTTACAATAAATGCAGAGGCGGATAATTTCCGTAGAACCATCGTTTCCGGTTTTGTAGTGAAAGCAGCTAAGGAAATCAATAACGAATTATTGGAAGTAAAGGAATTGAGTTTAAAGAATTTCCCTAATCCGGTAATTGATAATACAACAATCCAATTTGAAATAATCAAAAAAGGAGATGCATATTTATATTTGTATGATTCTTATGGAAGAATAGTAAGAACAGAAAACGTCTCTGAATTTGAAGTTGGAACCCATCAGTTAGAATGGAATATGGATGCATTGTCTAATGGTAATTATTTTCTAGAATTGCAAAATGGAAAAAATAAAACGACAACTAACATCATTAAATTGAAATAGGAATCTTATAATGATGTGGATTGGGCGAATTATTATTGATCCGTTACCCGTATTCACTGAAACCATGAAATCACTTCAATCCGACTTGAAATCTGCACTAATTAAGTGCATGAACTAATATATAAAAGCAGCCGAACAAAAACTGTTCGGCTGCTCATAAATATTTACAAATAAAAAGGATTTAGCCTTTATCCATTCGTACGATTTTAGGTTGGAAAGTACCGAGTACATCCACCAATCCCATCTGATAATCCATGACTTCACGAATATCCTTATAAGCGCCCGGCGCTTCATCCAATCCTCCACCGATTAGGGTCACGCCTTTCTTACCAAGCAACTGTCGCAATTCTTTTTTAGTAAAAGAAGCCTTTGCTTTTGTTCGGCTCATTCTCCTTCCGGCTCCATGGGAAGCAGAATTCAAAGAACTAGGGTCTCCCTTTCCTCTCACGATGAAACCCGGTTCAGTCATAGAACCCGGAATGATTCCCAAAACGCCTTTGCCTGCCGGAGTTGCTCCCTTACGGTGAACGATGAGTTCAGTCCCATCAGCAGCTTTTTCCTTCCAAGCGAAATTATGGTGGTTTTCCACCATAGCCAAAGGCTGTTCGCCCAATGATCGAGCCATACGTTTATGAATATCATGATGGCAAGCCGAAGCGTAGTCGCCAGCGAGATTCATGGCAATCCAATATTCCATTCCCTCTTCGGTATCCAAACTCAGCCAAGCCAAATGTTTGGCCTGTTTGGGAAGATTGGTTCTAGCCATTGCTACCTTGGTATAATGTTGTGCAATCCTAGCACCGAAACCACGTGAACCCGAATGTGTCAGCAAGGAAAAATAACTACCCATTGCCAATCCCATTTCGTTATCCCTTTCAGTAATGTCCACAATCCCGAACTCGACAAAATGATTTCCGGAACCCGAAGAACCCAACTGTTTATGAGCCTTGTCTTTGAGTCCTCTTAGTATTTTCATTTCCTTGAATTCCTTACGTTCCAAGATTTCATGGTCACCGTCAGGATCATCGAAAACATTTTTTCCGAAACGGGAATTTTCTTTCAGCATTTCTTTCAAATTCGTACTATCTGATTTGAAAAAGGATGGAGCTATTGGATAAACGGACAAGCACATCCTGCATCCGATATCCATTCCGACTCCATAGGGAATCACGGCGTTTTTCACTCCTAATACGCCTCCTATCGGCAATCCATAACCTTGGTGTGCATCAGGCATCAATGCACCTGAATGGGTAACCGGAAGATGCAAGGCGATATCCATCTGGTTCAATGCACCCGGTTCTATACCTTTTCCTCCCCAGACTTTTGAGGGAGCCGCTGCTTCGTTTAAAGGGATTTCCTTTTGGGTTTCCTCAATGATTTGCTGAGAAACAAGTTTATTTGCATACGTTTCCCAAACTACATTTTCTACGAATTTTTCCGGAAATTTACTCACTGTAGCCAAATCCGTAAGGAAACGGTCATAATCTTCTTTTCGGAAATGCCTTTTAGCGATAGCTACCGCCAATCCTGCCAATGGTCCGGAGGGAACACCCGCTTTTTTAAGGTCATTTCCCTTAATTTTTAAATAAGCCATTATGTTAATTGGTTTAATTCTGGCAAATTAAGCATTTACCAATGAATTTGATATTGAAAATAATAAATATGATAAGATTTTACCCATGAGGATAGGGTAGTAGAGATTCCGAAGAAACCCTAATATGCCACAATGAAAGGCTTATGAAGATTATATGTAGTAAAAAGACGCATGATGAATGTTATTTAGATGATTTACAGAATACATCATATCTACAACTACTACATTCTTATATTGGCAAAAGTTCCCTACATTAAGGATTCAGTTATTTTTAATACTAACTTAACTCAATATTTATCTAAAACGTCTTATATTGTGAAGCCAAACCAAACGATGATACCATAAACTACTTTTAAATCATCAAATAAGGATGAAGTATCTTTTTACACTTTTATTACTATTTCTTTTTTCTTTAATCAATGCCCAGTTAGTTATTAATGAGATTTCTCAGGGAACGGCTAATGCTGAATATGTGGAACTACTCGTTATTGGTGACAATGATGGCTGCTCTTCAGAGTGCGTGGATTTGAGAGGGTGGATTTTAGATGATAATAATGGTGCTTTTTCTTCAGCACCACAAGCAGGTAATGGTATAGCACCCGGTCATATCCGTTTAAAGAACATAGCATTTTGGGAATGTATTAAGGTCGGCTCTATTATTGTTTTCTATAATGATGGCGATGTGAACGCTGCAATACCAGCAGCAGATGAAACAGATGCGAATGGAGATTGTGTTTATATTATACCATATAATAGTACAAACTTAGAACATACTACTTCCATTCCGAATTTGACTAATACAAGTTATACACCTGCTACCTATACATCAGGAGGAAATTGGAATACTGTAATCATGCAAAATGATAATGATACTTATCAGTTGATAGCCCCTACAGATTTGACAACGCACTATCATGCCGTAAGTTGGGGAAATAATAATTTTGGCTATTCGGCATTTGCACCTGATAGAATTTATTTTTCCGGATCGACTGCAGGAGAAGTCATGTATATGGCTAACACTACAAATAACGATCCGTTTTCCAATTCAATATTTGCCAATGGCGTGAATTGGATCAACGAAACGATAAATGCTTCGAACGAAACTCCCGGTATCGGAAACACCCCTGCCAATATAGCTTGGATAGACACACTTAGCAATGGATGTGTTCCTTTTGTCCCTGCTTTTATGCCTATGAACGACACCTTATGTATAGGTGAAAGTTCATCTTTGTCAGCATCCGGTGGTGGTACATACGAATGGAGTACAACTGAAACAACGCCCGATATTTCTGTTTTTCCAACCGGAGACGCCACATATACAGTTACGATTTCATCTGATTATGGTTGCACTTCCACGGGTGAAATTCCAATAACCGTTACACCTCCTCCTAGCCCTACAATAATGGGAAATTCTCTTTTGTGCGAACCCAACACCCTGACTTTGGATGCAGGAGGTCCTTATGCTGAATATGATTGGGCGCCCAATGGGGAGATGACTCAAATGATAAATATAAATGCTGCCGGAGATTATACGGTTACTGTTACTGACTCAAACATGTGTACAGGAACCTCAGAAATTAGTATCCTTTCTGTAGATCTTAATTTTATCCGGGATTAATTCCTTACTATTCCAATAGCTTTCTTTTCTTTGTGTTCTAATCGGAACTTTGACATGAGTCAAAGTAAGAACGCTATTGAAAACTATTTAGATATGCTGAATAAGGATAAAATATCTCAAGAATTCAAATCACTACAAGATGATATTTGCCAACAGTTGGAAACAGCGGATGGAGCCTCTTTCCATGAAGACAAATGGGAAAGGTCAGGAGGAGGTGGCGGACGAACCAGAATTATCCAAGGAAAGCATATAGAAAAAGGTGGAGTGAATTTTTCTGCTGTAGAAGGAGAACTTCCGGATAAGATCCTGAAAGCATTGAATGTGGAGAAAAGTAATTTTTTCGCAACGGGTGTATCCATCGTTTTGCATTCCCAAAATCCATTCGTACCCATTATTCATATGAATGTCCGTTATTTTGAAATGGATAATGGTACTTGGTGGTTTGGAGGAGGGATTGACTTGACTCCTCACTATATCAATCCGGAAGAAGCTGCTTTTTTCCACCAATCCTTAAAGAATACTTGTGACAAACACCATGAGGATTATTATCCAAAATTCAAGCAGTGGGCGGATGACTATTTTTTTATAAGACACCGTAAAGAAACAAGAGGGATTGGAGGAATATTCTTTGATCGACTATCGGGGAATGATGGGTTCACAAAGGAAGATAGATTTGATTTTGTAATGGATGTAGGGAATACTTTTTGCCCTATTTATTTAGAATTGTTAAAAAATAACATGGATAAGCCATTTAGTGAGAAGAATAAGGATTGGCAATACCTAAGGAGAGGAAGATATGTTGAGTTCAATTTAGTTTGGGATAAGGGAACAAAATTCGGATTGGATACAGATGGCAGAACGGAATCCATACTAATGAGCCTACCGTCCACAGCCAATTGGGTTTATAATCACAAAGTTGTTCCAAATAGCCATGAAGAATACACCTTAAACCATCTGAAAAAAGGGATTGATTGGATTAGTTACATTGAATGATTAATTGTTCCGTTTGGATAACATTACTAAAATTACTATCCCTATCCATGATTTGGATACTATAAGACATAGTATCTGTTGAATTCTGTGGAAATGTAAAAGGGTTGCAGGAAGTAGCTAGAGGATAATTAGTAGGGAAACAACAAATTTCAAATGTATTAATCAAAGCAATGGTTATTTCTCCGGAAATACCGTTTCCGACTCCTTGATCGGCTATATCCGGTATCCTGAATGTAGTAAGAGGATTAGTTTGATCCAGGGATCTGGAATCCGTAAAAAATACATCTCGTATGCTATCAGTCGCTGAAAAACCTAAATTTCCGTCTCCATCCGTAAATGAGAAAGTTACATAAAGTGTATCTACGTCAATCCCTGATTGGGAAATAGTTGTTTTATTTAATCTTTCAAACTTAATCGCAGGCTCATCTGGATAATCTGGTGGCTCTGTACATTTGTACATGATGAAAAGAAATGAAACAAGCAAAAGGTATTTAATGATTTTCACTATGATTTGGATTTAATTAATTTTGCACTTATAACGAATTTAATAGCTAAAATGATACGATGAGGGAAAAGATTAAAAACAAAATCCTTAATTTGCTTGCTTCAGATTTTGATGAAATCGCCCTTGAAGTATTTCATTACCAATACCAGTATAACCGATTTTATAAGCAATTTGTTGATCTATTAGGGATAAATATTTCATTAATCGATAATATTTATCAAATCCCCCACTTGCCCATTCAGTTTTTTAAGAATTTTTCCATCCAATCCGGAAATTTTGATCCGGAAGCCATATTTACAAGTAGTGGAACTACATCCTCAACCCAATCCAGACACAATGTAAGAGAAATTGATTGGTATAATCAAATATCAGAATCGATTTTCCGGAATGCTTATGGGGAATTAGAAGATATGAGGATTCTGGCGTTATTGCCATCTTATTTAGAAAGAAAAGGTTCTTCGCTCATACATATGGTTCAGCACTTCATGAATCAGAATCGAGGACAAGGCGGTTTTTACTTGAATGAATTTGAGCAATTAATATCCGAATTACAAAAAGATTTTGATGGAAAAACCCTTTTGATAGGGGTAAGCTTCGCATTATTGGATTTAGCGGAAAATTATAACTTGGAATTGAAAGACACCATAGTTATGGAAACGGGAGGGATGAAAGGAAGAAGAAAAGAGATGACCCGTCAGGAATTGCATGACATCCTGTCCAATACTTTTGGGATAGAAAAAATTCATTCAGAATATGGAATGACAGAGTTAATGTCCCAAGCATACTCAAAGGGCAATGGTGTTTTTAAAATGAATAATTTCCTGAAAATATGGACAAGAGATATTTCAGATCCTTTTAATATGGAGAAGGTGGGACGGGTAGGAGCCATAAATATCATTGATTTAGGAAATCTGGATTCATGTTCTTTCCTAGCTACGGATGATCTGGGACGGGTAGGGGAGAATAACACTTTTGAAGTATTAGGACGATTGGATAAAAGTGACATAAGAGGTTGTAACCTAATGTATTTTTAAAAATAAATTTTACTCATTTAAAATTTTCTTCACAATAACTTTAACTACCAAATTAGCTTCTTATATTAAAATTTATAAAAACTAGTTTATCTTTGTGGGATGAATCTATTGAGCTATGGATATGAGGTAATATTCCTACTAATGGTATTGTACAGGCTTGATAAAGTCAAAAGATACTGATAAGCAAGCAAGGATAAATGATTTTAGGAAAAGCATAAATCCATGGGGTTTAATCTTCTCATTATTGACAATTATCATCTTTTCCGCAACACTATTATTGCATATCTATCAAGACCTCAAATAAAAAGAAAACGACACCGCATTCATATATTAATAAATATAATATTTACTTTTGTATAAGTTGATTTTAAATTAAACCATTTTATTCATGATAAGGAAAGATTACTTATTAAAAATATTATCAGTTACCCTAATCCTTTGGGGGGCTATAATCACTTCTAATGCACAGAAACTTGTGGATGTGGAAGTGAGCATTATTTCTGTAGAGCATAATTTCCAATGTTGCGATGATGCAGTAGGGCAGTGCTGGGCTACATGGCTTTATAATCGTCCAGAGCCAAGATGGATCATAAACGATACCGTCCTAGATGAATTTGGAGTTCCAACACCATTTGGAAGTAACTATTTATTCAATCCCGGTGATGGTGTTGATTGCGGAGTACTTCCGGTTAACCAAACCAATACTTATACCGGTATTTGCGCGAATAGTTTAAATGTAGAAATGGAATCTTGGGAAAACGATTCTGGAGATGACAATGTTTATGATGATGGTTCAATTTTCGGAATTGATCCTGATGATAATTATTCAGGTATTCAGAATTTCGTTTATTTCTTTTTGAATAATCCGGAAAATGCGGTTACTCAATACACTGAAACCTTAAACAATGGTTATAAGGTGACAATTGGGATAAAATGGAATAGTTATGAACCGGCAATAGCTCCTGTTCCTCCAATTTGTTTTGGCCAGACAGCTTCTATTGATGTAACATCTGCATTAAGTGCAGGTGCAACTGATTTTGAACTATACTCAGATGCAGGTCTTACAATGCTTGTAGCAAATGGTGACCCTTTAGTTACCCCGCCGGTAACCGCTGATGTAACTTATTATGCAGTTCAGACAAATGGCTCTTGTATTAGTGATCCTACACAAGTGGATATTTCTGTTTTAAACACATTCCCTGCACCAACAGTAGATGATGCAAACCCCTTGGTATGTTCAGGTGACAATGCTACCATAACAGTAACTTCCGCTCCAACGAATGTAGGTAATACATTTAATTGGTATTCGGATATGGCATTGACGAACTCATTAATCATGGGTGCTACTTCTTATACAACTACCGGAGGTATAACAGGACCAACTACAATATATGTATCAGAATCCAATGGAGTATGTGATGGCACACCAACAGCTATCAATATAGATCTACAACCCATTACAGATCCACCAATAGCTTCCGATGAACAGACTTGTGAAAACGGACAGGCTACTTTAACGGCATTTACAGGAGGATCTAATGGTACTTTTACTTGGTATAGTGATGCAGGATTGAATGCAGCTTTAAGCTCGGGCCCTACATACCTAACAACGCCATTACCCGATAACCCAGCCGGATATAATTACTGGGTAACTGAAACTTCACCAGCCACGGGTTGTGAAAGTGCGGCTACTATGGTAACTGTAACTACAGATTTGGTTATAGTTTCTCCATCTGCAGTAGGTACAACTATCTGTTCAGGCGAAACTACAAGCTTATCAGCTACTTCAAACAGTAGTACATCTGGTAGCTTCTTCTGGTACAATGACCTATCTACATCTGATTTGGCTTATGCCGGAAATCCTTTTAATACACCTGCAATAACCGGAACCACTTCATATTATGTTGTCGAGAATATCAATGGATGCCTTTCCGCTCCAACTACAGTTGTTATAGATGTTAACCCTTTACCTGCTCCTCCGATTGCTGTGCCAATGACTATATGTGCTGGTGAATCTGCTACATTGACTGCAATAGGTGCTGCCGGAGACATGTTCTGGTATGCGGATGCTTCCGGTCTATCCCAATTGAATACTATAGCAAGTGACATATATACTACGCCATCCATTAATTCAACAACTACATATTATGTAGCAGAAATGAATGGCTTTGGATGTTTATCTGCATTGACTCCGGTAATCGTAACAGTATTACCAGCTCCCGCACCTCCTACAACTTCCTCTATTTCATTATGTGAGGGAGAATCCGGAACTTTGATTGCTACTGTAGGTGAAATTGATGGCACAATAACTTGGTATGATGCTGCTGGAACTCCAATACAAATGGATGCTGTTCCTCCTCCTGCTTCAAGTCTTGCAGTAAGCGGATTACCTGTCGGATCTACCATATATTATGTTTCTTATACCAATACGAATGCTTGTGAAAGTTCATGGACATCAGTAACCGTAAACGTTTCTGCACAGCCTGCAGCTCCAACAGGAATTGCTGATGTAATTGCTTGTGAAGGTTCTACAGTTACGATAAATGGAGGAACAGGATTATTCAATTGGTATCTGAATATGGCTGATGCAACACCATTCTCAACAGGTCAGGTATTTACAAGTCCTAACCCAATAACAAATACAACTTCGTTCTATGTAGCAGAAGTTGTGAATGGATGTGAAAGTGTAAAAGAAGAAGTAATTGTGAATGTTCAACCAAACCTTCCTGCTCCTAACATTTCTTCAAACTCACCGGTTTGTTTAGGGGATAATATTATATTGACAAATAATGATGCTACTAATCCTGCTTATTCATACTTATGGACAGGTCCTAATGGCTTCTCATTAGCTTCTGACAATGCAACCTTAGGTACAACTTCTTCAAGTTTGAATTCAGGTATTTATACATTGGAAATAACTGATGTGAATGGTTGTACGGCTTCTAGTTTTGTAATAGTTGAAGTTTTACCAGCTCCACAATCCGCACCATTATTCAGTAACAGCCCTGTTTGTACAGGAGGAACGATTGAATTAAGTACGAGTAGTGTTACTGGTGCAACATACGCTTGGATAGGGCCTGATGGAAATCCATTAGCAGGTTCCCCTACGGCAGACCCATTCATTACGGTTGCTAATGCAGATGCTGTAAATGGAGGTAGTTATTCTGTTTCACTGTTGACGACTGGAGGATGTAATCCTGCAAGTTCATCAACTGTAGTTGTTGTCACGACAATTCCAACGGCACCAACTACCGCAGATATAGCTGTATGCGAAGGCGAAAATGTTGAGTTAACGGCGACGGGTTCCGGAATGGGTACTTTAAATTATTACTTAGCTTCCGGCTCTTCCGTTTCTCCTGTGGTAGGAACTGGTTTAGCTGCGGGAACTTATGACTATATGGTAACAGAAAGCATCAGTGGTTGTGAATCTATGGGAGCAGCTATTCAAGTAACGGTAACAGCCCTACCGGAAGCACCTATTACAACAAACATGACAGCTTGTGAAGGAGAGGATATTATTCTTTCAGCAATTGCAGACGGAACAGTAGCTTGGACTGAAAATTCTGATGGTACTAACCCGGTAGCTAATACGAATTTAGGAGCATTGGCAGCAGGAACTTATGTATATTATGCATGGCAAGACAATGGTACTTGTGCCAGTGGTTCAAGTCCTTTGGTCGTTGAAGTGAATAGTAATTCATTTGGCACTCCAACAGCTCAAAACATGACAGTTTGCGAAGGAGAGAATGTAATGTTATCTGCAACTGGTTCAGGTATCGGAAGTTTGAATTTCTACAATAATAATGGAATACAGGTAAGCCCTAACCGTGGAGCACTACCAGCCGGAACTTATAATTATACAGTAACAGAAGGAAATGGAGATTGCGAGTCATTAACAGCTGCATCTATTACGGTTACAGTTAATCCTAAGCCAATTATAAATGGTGGCATATCTAATAATGGACCTCTTTGTGAAGGGGAGACGTTAGAGTTAACTGCACCAACAATGGCCGGAGTCACATATGATTGGACTGGCCCTAATGGAGCGACAACTGCAACTACTATTGCAAACGTTTCCAAAGGCGAGCACCAAGGATTCTATACTTTGGTAGTCACAGATAATGCTACTGGTTGTGCATCTGACCCTATGACAACTTATGTACAAGTTAATAGTACACCAACTGGTATTATTGTAAATAATTCAGGCCCCGTTTGTGAAGGCGGTTCTGTGAATTTATTTGCTACAAGTGTAGTTGGAGCTTCTTACTTCTGGGATGGACCGGGTAGTATTTCTAATGCTTCCGCCCAAAACCCAACAGTCGATAATATGACTTTGGCTGATGAAGGATTATATACAGTTGAAATTACGATAGGAGATTGTGTGTCAGAAGTATTCCAGACTTATGTCAATGTAAATAGCGGACCATCAGTGAATGCCGGATCGGACATTCAAATTCTTGAGGGACAATCTGTAAATCTTAATGCTTCTGGAGCGATTAGTTACCAATGGTCTCCTGCAGATCATTTAAGTAGTGCGAATGCTGCGAATCCAACATTCAATGGACCGATAGGAACTTACACTTATGTCGTTACAGGATCTGACTCTAACTCATGTTCCAGCACGGATGAAGTTACGGTTACGGTTGTGGCTAACGAAAATCTGGACTTTGTAGATTTGTTTACACCCAATGGCGATGGAGTGAATGATACTTGGACAATCACATATTTGAATAATGTGAAAGAGTATGATTTGAATGTATATGCAAGAGGTGGTACTGTGGTACTTTCGACTTCATCCTACAATAATGATTGGGATGGTACCTATGAAGGAAAAGATTTGCCTGATGGCACCTATTGGTATGTGTTGAAGGATGCGAATTCTGAAAGAGTATTCAAAGGAGCAGTTACCATTAAGCGATAAGCTTATTCATTAATTTTATTAAGAAGCAAATTTTGTTATAATGAAACAATTTAAATTAATAATAATAGCGTTATTGGTAGCTACGTCCTTTATAGCGGAGGCACAACAATTACCAGTAACTAATCAGTATATTTTTAACCCTTACCTTTATAATCCGGCAAGGGCAGGTGAATCCAGCTTTGCTAACATTAACCTGAGCCATAGGAATCAATGGGTAGATATGCCTGATAGCCCAATTTCATTCTTGGGTACATTCGATATGGGAATCAAGGAATCCAATGTAGGGATAGGAGGTATGATTTTCTCTGACGAAATGCACCTTATCAATAATTATGGAGGTATGGTTACCTATGCCTACCATATCCCTTTTAATGAAGAGAAAAGTCACAGATTATCCGTTGGTCTTTCTGCAGGAGTATTGAACCAACACTTTGATTTCACTAATGCGAATGTTGATAATGAAGCAGATGCGGCTCTCTTGGACAGAACAGACAATTCTGTAAACTTTGATATGGCAGCAGGATTGAATTATCATTTCAAAGGGTTGAATGTAGGGTTTTCAGTTCCTCAAGTGTTTAATTCGAAATTAAGGTATAGGGAAACAGGAAATTATGATAATGTAGATTTCAATCTAGAAAGACATTATTTAATTTCTGCAAGTTATCTTTTGAAATTGGGATCTTCCAAATCCATCTCTATAGAACCCATACTTTTGGCTAGAAAAGTAAAAGGTATTCCTTTTCAAGTCGATGGAAATATTTTGTTAGGTTATAAGGACAAAGTATGGATAGGTGGTGGATACCGTTCCGTTAATAGTGCATCAACTGCCGCTGCTGCTCATGGATCCGTAGCTATGAGAATCAAGGAAAGAGTCAACCTTGCTTATACTTATGAAGCTGTTTTGGGTTCGGAAGCACGAGCTGACCTAGGAAATACCCATGAATTTACTGTTGGTTATAGATTTGGAGGAAAGGGTAGGAAGGATAAGGAAATGATGGAACGAATGGAAGCTTTGGAAGGAAAAGTAGGTGCTTTGGAAGGAGAATTAAACCTGATGAAGGAGAAAGATATAGAGTTTGAAGATAAGCTTGATTTGATCGATAAAAAGATTGATAAAGGTATTTTGAACGCAGAGCAATTGGCAGAGTTACAAGCCAGAGTAGCTAAGAATGAAAAAGATATTGCCGAATTACAGGCTGCGGACGATGCATATAAGGCTGAAATGGATAAAATAAAAGCTGAATTAGCTGCTACGAATTCCAAACTAGGCAGTATGGGCAAAGGTGGCTTTGGTTCTGCATTCCTAGATCCTATGGGTAGTGTTTACTTTAAAAAAGGATCATCTGAAATGACTGCCGAAGGTAGATCCAAATTAGATGCCGTTCATTCTTCCCTAGTTGGAAGGTCTGGATATACTCTATTTATTTCAGGAAATGCAAGTTCAGAAGGTTCTGAAAATTATAATATGGGATTATCCATGAGAAGAGCGAATGTTGTAAAAGCATATCTTAAATCCAAAGGTATTGCAAATAGCAATCTTTTCTTATTGCCTTATGGCGAATCAGTTCCTTCTGATGGCAGCTCACAAGCAAATAAGAATGATAGAAGGGTAGATATTTTTGTTACTGATTAATAAGTAGATTACTAGATATTTAGATTTAGAGATTTTTAGGCAATTAATTGTTTAATTTTTAATCATATATCAAAATCACACTATTGGATAATTTTTGTCCAATTACCTTAAAATGGACTTCTTCGATATCGAAGAAGTCCATTTTTGATTATCTATAAA
>JAHDHJ010000251.1 GCA_020631375.1 Saprospiraceae bacterium
CAACTTGGATTTCCTTTCTTTTTTCATGTATTCTAAATGTTCTGGTTTTTCCTTTCCAATCAAATGACATTATATTGGAATGGTCTTCTATCTCATCCAAAAAGAATGTATTCCTTACGTCGATGTTATGGATGATGTCTGATTTTTTCTTAGTGTTGGAGATACATTCTATATTATAATGAAACCTGTCTGATTGAATATCTTTTATGTCGAAACCAATGGATTCCCCATCTATTTTAAAAAATAAATTCTTATTCAAATAGGATTGGACTAAACCTAAATCCAGTACTTCGGGTATTTCTAATTCATCTTCGGGTATAACCTTTTCCATATCTTTTTTATCCACTTGGATAGAAAGCTGAATATATTCCTTATCAAGAGAAAAATAAAATTCAGCAACGGCAACATCATGTTCGATATTGGAAAAAGCTTGGAATAATAAAAAAATAAATAAAAATCTCATGCCTGTTAATTTTTTAGGATAAAGCTTATTGTGTAATGATTCTTTTTGTATATACGAAACCATTATTGTCTCTTATAGAGATTAGGTACATTCCACTGTTGATATCATTTAAATTATCAAATAATATATTTCTGCCATTATTAAATGATGTATTTTTACTTAAAATAGTTTTACCAGAAAGGTCTAATAATTCTACAGCAAAAGATTTTGGGAATTCCGATATGAAATCAATATATACAATTTGGGTATTTATATCTTGGACAATCTCCAAATGATTCCGTCTTATTATTTTTATAGATTCAATAGGGGAATATTCAAAAGAGTTGTCCAAATCAATTATTTTTAAGCGATAATAGACATACTCCGAAGATGAATTCCAAAGATTATCTTTGAATTGGTAGCGATGCCTAAGAGCGGAATTTCCCACAGCATTTACTTTTCCTATTTTTTCCCAATTCGATCCGTCTTTACTTTTTTCAATTTGGAAATGGCTGACATTGATTTCATCGATTGTTTCCCAAATTAAATCAGCGTATTTGTCGTTTCTATTTTTAACTTCAAAAGAAAGTAATTCAAGAGGAAGAATAGCAGTTATTTTAGTCACTACGATAGAATCACAGGATTCTGAACTAGTCAGGATGTCTTGGTATGTTCCAATGGCATTGTAAGTATTAGTTCCTACTGTTATGGATCCGCCACTATTCAGTACGACTTCTTGCATCGTTAGTGGTTTGTAGCAAGTCCCGATAGCTGCATCCCTAAAACTGACATCCGGTGTGCCTACCATACAGCGTGGAACTTGTGGGAAACCCTCCGTAATCACATAGAAATAATCAAAAGTCTGAGGGCCACAAATGGTGTTTAAAGTAATATTTCTTTGGATGCCATTACATTCATCCAAGTCTCCGACGCCAATTTTATATTCATAATCATTAGTGTACTTTCCGTTATATGGACCACAAGGTGAATTTACTCCGTCTCCGGGACGATCGCCTGGTTTCAGTTGGTAACTGGGTTGTAATAGGGATAAGCCACCTACTCCATCAGGCCCGAAACGGTATATAATCGGATAGCCATCGGAAGCCCAACCGATTTGGAGAGGAGCTGAAGGAGGGGTAGAAGTTGTACTCAAACCTGCTTGTATATTTTCCACATATTCAAACATATTCCCATGATAATGGTATCCTTGGGGACCAGTGTGCGCAGAAGCACAGTCCAATCCCACTTTATCCATTCCAGAGCCTTGATTGTTCGTAGGTTCAAAAACCCAATCCCAATTGTATTCCCCTGTATTGGGATTTTCGAAAATAAATGGTGTTGCGGGTGCAGGTGCTATGGCTACTCCATTCATGGCTACTCCGAAATGATATTGAGGGCGATTTGTATTTGTATTCGTTACCGGAGTGACTTGGGCTGCCATAGAGGGACTTGCATCCATTTCCAAATAATAATTAACTATGGTAGGTTGTTGGGATGGTGAATTATAACAATATTCATGATCGGGAAAGTCGGTAGATGAAACAGTCCGTATATCATTATAGACCATTTCACTTACTCTATTTTCTCCATTTGGCATAGCGCAACAGCCGATATTTGTTGTACTCGTAGAATTGTCAAAAGTACAGACAGGAAGACCTGAACAATAGGTTCCTCCTACATCCACAGATGTTTCTGTCCCGTTTTGAATCAAATCCCTGCAAGACCAGTCCGTACGGATATAAATCGCTTCGATTTCCAAGTCATCATAAGCCGTTTGCTCCGCAGCATTCAAAGTAGGTAGCAAATTAGTCTGTTCAAATGGATCATTTATCAAATCATAAAATTCTTGTGTCCCGTCAGAGAATTGAACCAATTTGAATTGGGAGTCCCGAATGGCAAAATCATCCCCTCCTGTCCCCAATCTTTCATAATCCACATAATTATAGGGGCGTTCGGGTGCAGAAGCATTACTCAATAGAGATTTAAAACTAAAACTATTGTATTTCCCTCCGGGCAAGCTTGCTCCAGCAATTTCTAAAACCGTAGCATAAATATCTACCGAATGGACCAGGGCATCTTCTGTCTCACCTGTCCGTGTAACACCTGCTCCGGATACAATCAATGGTACATGTATTCCGCCTTGGTAAACTGTTCCTTTTCCTCTTCCTGCCGGAAAACCTTGAAGGAAATTTCCGGGTGTTCCATTATCACCTATATAAATAATCACGGTATTCGCTAGGACAGCAGGTGTCATATTGGCTAATAGCCGTCCTATTTCTGCATCCATAGCTTCTATTGATGCGACATATTTTCTGAAATTAGTACCGATTGGGTTCAGTGTATATAAACTTGGAGGAGGTGTATGTATGGGAGAATGTGGTGCAACATGTGCAAGCCACATGAACCAAGGAGAACTTCTTGCATTTATCCAAGTAAGCGCATCATCTGTCAGTTCTGTTGTAGCATAATTTGTATTAGGGACAATTGCTCCACTTACGACTTTGTCCCAAGCATAATAATCCGCCACTTGACTTTGAAAAACCCCTGTATAAAAGTCCACGCCATGTTGCATAGGGTGTGTATAATCAACTGGATTTGAAATATGCCATTTTCCCACAACAGCTCCTTCATAAGCATTACTGGTTTGGGTAGCTAATTCCTTGAATACGGAGATATGCGTTCCGGCATCTAGGTTTCCCGGTGGTTTTTTTACTCCGGTATTGACACCATACTTTCCACTCATTATCGATGCGCGGGTAGGGGTGCATTGTGGTGCTGTCCAACAATTTGTAAATGTGAGACCGTTTGTTCTTAGTGCATCTAGATTAGGGGTGGTAGGCATTAGGGCATTCGATTGGTAGCCATTTGAAATGTCCACACCTAAATCATCAGCTATAATGAGGAGGATATTAGGTTGTACCGGATTTGTTTGGGCGGAAAGTGTTGTATTCGATAACAATAACATTAGTATTCCAAATATACAGGTACAGGTATTGTAAATTTTCATTTATTAACTTTATTAGTTCATAACAAAGAATGGATGAAAAAGGGAAAACAAATTTGGGATACTTTACCTCAAATTAAAATACAAATATAGGCAAATCCCGATTTTCTCTAATAATCCAAACCTACTCCAATGGCTTTGCATAGAAGTAGGCTAAAGTTAGGATTTTTTGACATTATTTCCAGAACATTGTCCAACAACTTCCCAAAAGGTTTGTATGAATTTAAAATTCGTTAAACCGGCATTCATTGGTTTTTGGTCAACTAATTTTCCTAATGGTTTCCCCTCAGGCGCACCTATCAAGTCTCCGGATTTGCCATGTTTTCCATCAAGACAGTCAACAAATTTTTGGGCAGCCTGTTTTGGGCTTTGTGCAATTCCAAAAATATTCATTAAAGGAAAACCGATTTTTTCAAATAAGAATTTTTTTGGATTTACTCTACCCGATGGTTTTCTATTCAAGAACCCAACTCGCCACGCCAAGGCGTGGTGTTTGTCCACCTTGAAATACTGTTCGGACGGAGTGTTTCAGGTGAACAAACACCTGAAACGGCAATTATTTTAAAAACCATCGGGTAGAGTATTTTGAATTAGACAGGTTTATCGGATTTACCATGCCTATCAAATCAAAATTACGATAAAAAAAAATGCCACACCCAGAAAGGGCGTGGCGAAATCAGCAAATCAGAACTAATAACCACAAAAATCTTGTGTTATATTTCTTTGGTAAGATAAACCGGAATCTTGTATTCCGATTCTACATGCTTACCATTTTTCATTGCAGGTATCCAGTCAGGCATTCCTTTGAATGCTTTGAGTACCTCATTATTTATTTTATCATTTATACCATCCAATATTTTAGGAGCACTGACTTTCCCTTTGTTGGAAATATCAATTTGTACTAATATTCTTCCATTATAAGCTGAGACATTGCCGATATGGGTTTGTAAATATGCCATCAAGGATTCTGTCCCACCGGGGAAATGTGCATTCTTATCATTGGAGGAATCCATTTTTGCTTTTAGATTTTCTTTCTTTTCTTTGGCAAGAATGATTTTTTCAAAGTTTTTACTTGCATTTTCATTGGTCTTACGACCAATAAGAATGGTTTTGGACAAAGTTATATTCTCCTCCTTGGTTTTAAAAGTAATTTTGTATTCATCCGGAGTGAGATAAGTATGTTGGGTTCTGTTTTTTATCGCTTTTTTATCTCCGTCTCCGAAATCAACCTCATGTCGATTTCCATCCGGATGACCGATAATAAAATCTATAGCTTTGCCAACTACGAATTCTCCTTCTATCAATAATGATGGTAATGAACTTTTATTTTTGGGAACGATAAGGCTTGGAGCTTGATTGGTTTTTTTTCCAATTTCTTTCTCATGCGTATTCGGAGACAGAATTGAGGTTTCGATTTCTCCATTTTTTGGGGATACAATTTCAATCTCTTCTTTGGTTTTCTCAAAAAGCGAACTGAATCGCCCGGAGTTAAATTGAATGTATCCCCATAAAAAAACGGCTGAGATGCCTAGTAGAATAAAAAACACTATCAATATTGTTCTCCATTTTCTACCTTTTGGATTTCTATTATTAATGTACTTTTCTAACCTATTTATTTCTTCCATTAGTACACCTCAAACAGTTTGAATTCTCATCTTTGTTTTATGTTCCTTTATCGAAAATAAGAAAAACAATTGAGAAGAACACCGTTTTCTTAAAAATAATGCCGTTTTCTTTTGAAAATATACCGTTTTCTTGAATTTTGCTTGTTGTTGCTCTGCTAAACAGCTGGATCTTAGAAAGGGGTTTATTGAAAAAGCCCTTTGATTTTATCTTGAAATGATAGGGTTTTGTCTGAGAATCTAAATATATTTAAATCTGAACTTCCACTTGAAGCATGAAAGAACAAGAATATATCCACGGTTATACGGAAACCGAGCAAAACCGACTTATCGAACAAGGAGAAACCCTTTCAGAATTTGTTTTTGATAGATTGGATTTCTCAGGAGTAGAACGATTATTGGAAATCGGGAGTGGAGTAGGGGCACAGACTGCGATTTTGCTTAGGGATTATCCCAATATGAAAATAACAGGATTAGAACTGGAACCCAAACAGATAGAAAAGGCGAAAACTTATCTTTCTTCTTTGGATTACACCCAAAATCGCTATGAGATCATACAAGGAAATGCTGCCGATGAAAAAATAATGTTCAAAAACGATTATGATGCGGTACTGTTTATATGGGTACTGGAACATGTGATTGAACCTATGGCAGTATTGCGTAATGTACAAGGGTTTGTGTCTCAAGGGGGCAAGGTATTTGCAGTAGAAGTATTCCATAGTTCATTGCATTTGTATCCGCATTCTCCGAATATCATGGAATTTTGGGAGCAAGGCATTTCTTACCAAAGGAGCATCCATGGAGATGCGGACATCGGACACAGAATGG
>JAHDHJ010000252.1 GCA_020631375.1 Saprospiraceae bacterium
ATCATCAACTTTCTTTTCCCGTTTTTTCAAGATGGCAATATTCAATCCCATTTTGAAATTGACATTTTGGGTGTCATAAGGTTTGAAAACAGATATGATATTATCCGTAATGGCATAGAGTTGTATCGGTCCGAGTTTTGTGGATAAATTCACACCCAGATTAGCATAGCTATTATTCCTTATAGAATAAATGGCGCCAAGACTAAGGAAATTCTTAAAGCGTTTTTGGAAACTCACTGCAAATGCCGGCCTCAATTTATTTTTCAAAACATCTCCATATAAAACGACGCCCACACTCATTGATTTTTTAATATCATAGGAACCGCTTAGGTAGAATTTTGCAGGAAGTTTTGTAGTATAAGAATCATTGGTTTTTACAAAACCCAATTCACCTACCAGCGTATCCAATACAGGATCGAAATCCAGTGAATCTTCCCCGAAAAATGTTTCCGTTGCATCCAACCCCTCAAAAGTATAGATCCCATTACTCGTATAATTCGTAGCATTGTTTTTCCAAAAAATAGCTCCTAAATCCAATGCACTAAAACCGATGGTCAATTTATTATTGACCTTGTATTCTGCTCCGATATCAAATGCAATACCTCCGTCACCACCAAAGAAAAGTTTGCCCGCATTAAAATTATCGCCTCCGGGGTTCAATGAAAAATCAGTGCTGTCCGCCTCGGTTACAATATCCAAATCGAAGAATTGTCCACCAGAATTAATTTGATAATCCGTAGTGGCTGTCAATTGATAATATTCCGGGTCAGTGTAAATATTCAGTTTTTCATTACTGGTAGAAATATTACCCATACCGGATAAATATTTCAAACGCCCACCGATGGAAAGTTTATCGGTGATCTGAAAAGCTCCATGAAAAGCCAACTCACCATATAAAGTAGAACGGATGCCGGGTGCGACATCCACGTCTTGGTCAATATATTGAGAATTTCCATTGAATGCCATTTCCGCTAATTCCCTTGGATATGAAAATACGGTATTGAAACGAATCGCATGCGAAACTCCGATTTGGAGCTTACTGATTCTCACTCCTACATTGAAAGTTTCTATATTGAACTCTGTCCTAAGGAAATTGTCGTCATTTAATTTCTCGATGCCCCGATCCACATCAATAATGTATTCGCCTAGTTCGTTTTTGATAAGCAAATCATCAATGGTAGGACCATTATGACCATAATTAAGATATAATGATGGCAATCCTACGGTTATGCGATGTTGGCTCATTTTTCCGGGATTGGTCATATTCGACTGATAAAGATTATCAATGAAATGCAATCCTAATTCTTGGGCATCCAAGTTGAGTGTAAAGGAAATTATTATGATAGAAAGGATGATCCTTTTCATTTCTTATTTATTTAGAACTTTAATATTATTCGTTGTCAATACCTGCCTTTATCCCTACTTTTATTCTTACATCATCCTTGTTGGTCATTCTGACAACATCATTGACATCATTATCGAAAACAGTAACCAATCCTAATATATTAGTTTGTTTGAACGCATCGAATTTTTCTCTAGGCACTTCGATTTCCAATTCATTATAGGTTGTAGAATTGGAGAACCCATCTGCGTCTATTCCTGCTGCTTTTATAAAGGTCTTTTCAGGCAATATTTGTGCTAGTGGCAAATCGAATAATGAATCGATCTTATTTCCGTTCTCATCCTTAAAATAAAGTTGCAGACCAATATCCATTGGGATTTCATTTTCAGAAATGAATTTCAATGTTGCGTAATCCGCAAATTCGTAATCCTCTTCGATATTTGTTTCAATATCAACATCCGAAATAACCGTAAACATATTGGCAGTACCATAGACAGGCAAATCTATGAATACATGTACAGTGAAAAAACTGGAATCAGTAGCAAATCCGATAAGGCTCTCATCCGCATCAGGATTGCCTAAAGCATCGAAATCGTAATCCAATGCAATAGGTTTCTGAGCGAAGACATCTACTACATTGGAATTGTCCTTGTCCAATACGAAATGGGAATGTTTCGATTCCCCAACCTCTTCCAAGCTAGGGTAGGCGAAGTCCAGTCCGTTGGCAATCGGCTCTCCGGTAATCGGTAAAATCTGTCCGTCCAAAGTCCATAAATCGAGGAAGTGGGCGACAGACCTTACAGGCAATCCGAATGAATTTTCAACATCCATATGGATTACAGGATTAGCAAATGTTATGCCTCCTCCGATCCATCTGTCAAAGAAATCTACGAATATCGTATCACGAGGTAAATCATATAATTCTTGTCCGAGGTATCCTTGGATATACGAAGCTTCGGGAAACCAAAAAGACAAGAAGAAATTATTAAGGAATACCCTTTCCCCGTTTTGTTTGGTTGCCGTGTATTTTACAACAAGATATGGGTTTTCGGGAACGAGCCTCAAACCTACCAAGGGTACGGATTGTTGGAGGTTTACCGGAGTCGTCCCATTATATGCCAAGGTATTATTGATCTTGAAAGTCTCTCCTGTTATGGGGTCGAAGATGTCCGGGAATTCAATCTCCAAATCAATGTCCTCATCAAAGGGAGAATCACAAGCGAACTTAATGTCTCCGGATTTGAATATGACATAGTCGAGAACCATTCCATTGGGTGCTTCATAATCGAATAAAGTAACGGTATCCGATAAGGTAATAGGCAGGAATGGAAGACTGGCAAAAATGTCCGTACTGCTTCTTTGGGTGAAGTCTCCCCTATAAATGAGGTGGACAAGTCCGTCTTCGTCTATTTCTATCGATGTGAGCGAATCCAAATCACCAATGATATCATCGACATTTATATCTGCCGTGAATAAAGGAGCGGCATATTCACCATCGAAATCCAATGAGGCATTACTGAAATCATCTAATCGCTGGCAGCCGAATGCGACCAGAGTCAATATTAAACCGAATATGAGGTGATGATAGAGTTTTTGTTTTTGTATAAATTTCATGTCGATATGGTATTATTTGAATATCCTAATTAAGGATGCCATCCTTTAACTTTGTAAATCAGAGGCTAAGATACGGAACAGACCTTGCCATTTAAAACGAAACGCATTCTATTATGCTGCCATATGGCAAGTAAGTATAATGTGGGATAGGCTTCGAGCCAGATTACAGCGGGTTAAGCCTATATTCTATATTCTTGCCCCAATTCTGGAATCTCGATATTTTGATGCCCATTTTCTTTCAAATGTTCCCTCAATGCTTCTTGTCTTTCAAGTGTTCCATGGACAAGGAATATTTTTCTTAAATGCCCTTTTTGATTTTTTAGGAAATCGGTAATTTCGGAACGATCCGCATGGGCGGAAAATGAATCCATAATGAATACCTTGGCATTTACATCTTTTCTTTGACCGAAGAGTGTTATCTTTTCTGCACCTGCCCTAAGTATTCCACCTGGAGTGTAAGGCGCACAATATCCCACGATAAGGATACCATTTTTCTTATTACTGATACTATTGAATAAATGGTGCTTCACTCTTCCTGCATTCATCATTCCGGACGAGCTGATAATAATACAAGGTTCTTTTCTATCATTCAATGATTTGGATGTTTCCAAATCATGTACATAATGTAGGTTGTTGAATCCAAAGGGGTTAGAATCCGTAAGTAGGTATTCTGTCAAATCCTTATCATAACATTCCGGATGTGTTCCGAAAATAGTCGTTGCATTCACTGCCAAAGGGCTATCCACATAAATAGGTATGTGTGGCAATAATTTTTCATTCTCCATTTGATCCAACATATAAACGATCTCCTGGGTTCTTCCTACACTAAATGCGGGAATGATCAATTTCCCTCTTTTCTTTACACAAATTTCATTAATGATTTCCAGTAATTTGCGGGATTCCATAGGAGCGGAAGTATGTTCCTTGTCTCCATAAGTAGATTCACAAATAAGATAGTCCAAATTAGGCATTACTTGAGGATCTCTAAGGATAGGTCTGTTTGGACGACCAATATCCCCCGTAAATCCAAACCTTACTGTCCTGCCATGTTCTTCTATTTCCAAAGTGACATTCGCACTGCCTAGAATATGACCGGCATCTCGGAACAAAATCCTTACTCCATCATGTATTTCGTGCCAATGTTCATATCCTATCCCCACGAAATGATTCATTGCCTTTTGGGCATCAATACTAGTATATAATGGCTTGATTTTATCTTTGTTTTTCTTATTGTGGTAATAAGCGTCCCGTTCCTGGATTTTTGCACTATCAAGTAGCATGATAGAACATAAGCTCCTGGTAGCGTGAGTACAAACAATACTTCCCCTGAATCCGTCTTTGACAAACTTGGGAACCCGCCCGGTATGGTCTATATGTGAATGGGATAAAATCAGACAATCAATTTCTTCCGGTTTGAATAACCAATTTTCATTGAAATCTTCCATGTCCTTGTTCCTTCCCTGGTAAAGACCACAATCCAAAAGTATTTTATATCCGTCGGTAAGGGTAATCAAATGTGAACTACCTGTCACTTCTTGTGCTGCTCCGCAAAATTGTACTGTCATGTCCTAAATTGTCTTGATGTTTTATGTTTTTTTCTGCAATATACATAATCATCCATGCTATTTGTTAAATTCAAGTTGAGTAAAATGAAATAGTCCTTATTATTTGGGCTTTAGATTTATAATGATTTTGCTTGTACTAAAAATAGAAAAGGGATTCTGTAATACAGAACCCCTTAACCTCTCTTATAGTATATAAGTGTGTAATTAATTCAAGTTGCGTAAAACGCAGGAGACTTTAGATAATAGTATTTAGAGATTAGACAATCCATATTAAACGGATGATTTTCGTAGAAAATCATTATAAATCTAGGCACTGGAGTCTAAATACTAGTATCTGTTGCGTTTTATGCAACTTAAGTTAATTATTAAAACATGCTCTAAGACTTAACTTTTCTTTTCCCCTCGCTGTAAGAAATGATTCGTGCTTCGGGAGCGCTGTGTATTACTACTTTTCTTAGAAATGTCTTTGCTGATTTCTTATCCTTGAATCCTGTGATTACATATGAAAGACCTCCTTTATCGAGTTTATCTACTTTCACATTGCCGAATTTGGCAAAAATAGAATAATCCCTTTCTAACGGAAAATCCGAAGTAGTTAACTCTATGGCGATGCCAGAAAAAAAGGTCGCTAATTTTTTGTGTTGCCTATAATAATATGGAGCCACTTCGTTAATGTCATCATCCGAAATGGTAATGTCCTCATTGAATGCCCCTGTTGTAGTTTTGTTCGTATGAAGTGCTAACTCATTTTGACCATGAACTCCATTAGTTAGGAATAATAGGAAAGTAGAAATTATTATAGCAAGTGAAAATCTCATAACATTAATCGTTTTAAATTCTAATATAGTCTGCTTAAATACCATGCCAAAGTGCTGTAATGATATTGATATTAAGTTAAAAACGAATATATTTTTAACGTATTTGTGTAAAATTTAGATGTTGTGTGACCGATTAGAAGGTCGAGATTGGTTCTGTTAGCTATGGATTATTATGAAAGGAATTTCTTTGGTTTTGGAAAAGGAACGACTTGTGTTTTTTAGGAAATGAACAGATTAAGTAGGGAACGGCAGATTCCCATATGGGCATCACAATTCAATTAGAAAAGAAAATTCCTAATTCTAGTGACGATTCTACTCCTATCGTCTTATTAAAATTATCTTTGGAAACTGTTTGGCTTTTAGTAAAATATCAAGGGAAGATATTTTTTTTCCTGAAGAATCGGAGATTAGTTTAATTTCATCTACCTTTGCGGAACTTTCCTTCTATAGGAAACATTACCAATTATATCCACCCACGTGACGGAATTGGTAGACGTGCAAGGTTGAGGGCCTTGTGTCCGATAAGGACGTGCTGGTTCGACTCCAGTC
>JAHDHJ010000253.1 GCA_020631375.1 Saprospiraceae bacterium
CAATATTGTTGAAAGTAATGAGGGTTTCAAAATCCAATTGGCTCTACCCGGCTTGGCAAAGAAAGATCTTCAAATCAAAATTGAGAATGACCAGCTTAAATTGAAAGCTGCTAAGCAAAGTAATGAGGAAATTAAATTCCTAAGAAAAGAATTCGACTACTTGAATTTTGAAAGGAATTTTAAATTGCCAAAAACTGTAAACGCTGAGGATATTTCCGCTAAAATGGAAAAAGGCATCCTTACCATTACACTTCCTAAAAAGGAAGAAGCTAAAGAACAGGCTCCTAGGGAAATCAGTATCAAGTAAATAGATTTTAGAATTTTAGACTTTCCCTATTCTGCTTTTGATTCACAAAACAGAATAGGGAAACAAAGCAATTTTTAACAATAAAAAATAGTATAATGAGACATTCAAATCATTGCAATACAAAAAGGAATAACAATTCAGTAGATAAATTTTTTGATGAATTCCTAGGTGGGCTGGAAGGTGTTTTCGGAAGAGACATGAATCCCACAAACCATTCTATCCCCAATACAAACATCATAGAAAACGAGGGAGATTACAAGCTGGAAATGGCAGCTCCGGGCTGGAGCAAGAGCGATTTCAAAATCCATTTGGACAAAAATACATTGACAATCGAAACAAGAGAAGAAGCCAAAGCCAATGAAGATTTAGAAGGGAAATACCGTAGAAGGGAATTTAGGCATGGTGCTTTGAAAAGAAGTTTCACCCTCCCAGAAACCGTTGATAAAGATAATATTTCCGCTAAATATCTAAACGGCATTCTTTCCGTTACAATCCCTAAGGTCCTCAAGGAAGAAATCATTAAGGAAGTTAAGATTTCATAATTAGGTTTAATTAGTTGAATATAGAATAGATTTGTTTTTCATGTTGTGGTTTGGGCTGTCTAGAAAATAGGCAGCCCTTTTTATTATCAAAATTTCAAAACACCTCCTCGGAGTATTCTTAAAACTTGTCTTAATCTAAGAACCTGTTATGCCGGTTTCTCAGACTCACTTACATAATAAACAAATACAAAGTAAGCTCCCAAAGCATCCAACAAATGCCACATGGCATGTCCTTGAATCAAAGAATGAGGATCGCAGAACATACTGTCTTGGGTTCTTGACAAATTCCAAATCACAAAAGCGACAAGGAGAGAAAGCACACCCATCAAGCCCCATTTTATTTCAATGTCATTTCCCCTGACATACTTTAATGCCACCTCTATCACCACAGCAAAAATAAGATGGAACATAAAACAAATTTCATCTGCTTTTAGCATTGTACCTATATCATTATAATCCGATAAATGAAGCCAAGAGCACGAGGCAACATTAAAAAAGTAAACCGCAAGGAAAACAGTCCTCGAAAAACGAAACCAACGCATCAGCGCATAACTAAAAACAAAAGAAGAGAATAAAAACATGGACAACAAATCGAAAAATCCACCCCAGTTCGTATTTGTGGCATGCATGGCAAATGACCCCGCCCCCAGTAGAATAACAACGGAAGAAAAGAAAATCGGATAAAAATAAGTCGTAGTCATTCTATTGAATGTATCGAATTTATTCTTAAACATCAGCCATGCCACAACCAAACCTGCAACAGAAAATCCCAGATTGGAAAAAGAATTGGAAGGCTGTTTAACTAAGCCATTCCTGGCATGTTCACAAAAGAGCATAATTCCATCACGCACTTCACCGAACCAAAAATTAACGATTCCCAAAACAAGCAAAATAGTAGAAACTATAAACACCACAACAGGAATTCCAAGAAGTTGGTTTCTATTTTTTATTTCTTCCATTACTAGAAGCTATTCAAAAGGAGCGTCTATAGGGAGAACCTCCAATTTTCTTTGGTCAATTAAGAATCGGTCACTATTTGCGAGGACATGGGTTTTCAGGTTGAAAATAGTCATCAATGTCCCCGGTTCTAATATTTCAGAATTATTATGGGTCAATTCGCTAGGATCAAAAAGAATAACCATTCCAGAGCCAATGACCTTGCATTCATTCCCATTCTTAATAACAATTCCCGTATCCTCGGCCAAACCGACACCCATTAAATGAGGAAAACGGGCAACAGCTTCCGCCAATCTACCAAAACGCCCCCTTTGGATAAAGTGTGAATCGATAATCAACTCAGGAATTAAATTCAAGCCTTTCATCATTCGCACAGCTCCTTTCTGCAAAGCTTCCGTACTACTTCCACCACAAATCATTTCCGTTGACATTGCCATAGCACCAGCACTTGTTCCAGCCACAACAAACCCCTCCTCATTGATTAGGCGGTTCATCAGGACATTATGAATTGGGCTTCCGCCAATAATATTCGAAATCCGGGACTGATCCCCTCCAGACATCATAACAACATCTGCTTGGGAAATCAATTCCACGTTCTTTTTATCGAAGGCTTCCCCCCGTTCACGAATATCCATCACAATTACATGCTTGCACCCCAATTTCTGGAAAGCAGAGAGATAATTCTCACCCACCTCCTCAGGTATGCTAGACGCTGTTGGAATGACAATAACGTTGGCTTCCTTTCCTCCTCCTTCCTTCACCACATGGCTTAGAATCCCCTCTTTCACAAAATTCAAAGTATATCCTTCTTCTTGGTCCAATCCCTTGTCTTCGTTCCCCCCGATTGGAATAAGTGTTCCTCTTAATCTCATAAAACCGCTTTGAAAGTATTTTATTTATATAGTTCACTACAAAGGTAAAGTTAATTTTATAGTATTTCTATTCCATTTACTATATTTAAACTCAACTTGGATAAAGATTAGGATTAGCAAAAGGCTATTAGAATCCGTTTTTTTCCGAAATGAAATTAACAATCAGCTTTTTTGTATCAAAATAAAAATATCTTTAACTCCGAAAATCAACTTTTTTAATTCAAGTTACGTAAAAATGCAAGGGGTCTATAACCTATAGGCTTTGCGAACTTGCCCGTAACTCAGGTTATTTAGGAACCTTAGTATTATCAAAATAAAAAACGAAACAAAATGAGAATCCGCGAAATCAGAGCAATGAGGGGACCAAATTATTGGTCAATCAGAAGACACAAGTTAATCGTCATGACACTTGATTTGGAAGAATTGGAAGAATTACCTACCAACAAAATTGAAGGTTTCTATGAACGTTTGACTACCATGTTTCCAACCATGTACAGCCATCGTTGCTCCGTAGGAACAGAAGGCGGTTTCTTCCAAAGGGTCAAGGAGGGAACTTGGATGGGGCATGTCATTGAACACATTGCTTTGGAAATCCAAACCCTTGCAGATATGGATACCGGTTTCGGAAGGACAAGAAGCTATGGAGAAGAGGGCGTTTACCATGTCGTCTTTAGCTATATCGAAGAAAAAGTAGGCAAATTCGCCGCCAAAGCCGCTGTAAGAATTGCACAGGCATTAATAGACAATAAGGAATACGACTTGGATGAGGACATTCAGGAAATGAGGGAAATCAGAGAAAGGGAAAGGCTCGGACCAAGTACGGGTTCTATCATTGCAGAAGCACAAAGTCGCAATATCCCTTGGATACGACTGAACAAATATTCATTATGCCAATTGGGATATGGTAGGAATCAAAAGCGCATCCAAGCTACAGTTAGTAGTCTGTCGAGCAGCATAGGCGTAGAAATTGCCTGTGACAAAGAAGACACAAAACATTTGCTAGAACAAGCCGAAATCCCTGTCCCAAAAGGAGATATTATCCGAACGGAAAGAGGACTGAAAGATGCTGTTGATTACATTGGTTATCCGTTAGTTATCAAACCCATCAACGGGAATCACGGACGGGGAATCACTATAAACATTACTAATTGGGATTCCGCAGTAGAAGCATTGGAAGCTGCAAAAAAAGTCTCTCGATCCGTAATTGTAGAAAAGTTTATTACAGGAGACGATTACAGACTATTGGTCATTGATCATAAACTGGTGGCTGCCGCCAAAAGAACACCCGCACATGTGGTAGGTGATGGAAAATCAAGCATCCGAGAACTTGTGGATAAAGTCAACGAAGACCCAAGAAGAGGTTATGGACATGAAAAAGTCCTTACCATGATTAAGATTGATAAAATGTCCGAAAATCTTCTCAAGGAAGCAGGTTACACAGAAGATACCGTATTGAAGAAAGATGAATTTTTCGCCCTAAAAGATACCGCAAACTTAAGTACCGGAGGAACCGCCGAGGACGTAACAGATATTGTCCATCCGGACAATGTATTCATGGCAGAGCGGATTTCCAGAGTCATCGGATTGGATATTTGCGGAATAGACGTCATGACTTCTGCTATCAATGTTCCTTTGGAGAAAACCGGCGGAGCTGTTCTTGAAGTAAACGCCGGACCCGGATTCAGAATGCACTTGGCTCCAACAAGCGGTTTGCCCAGAAATGTCGCCGCCAATGTTGTGGACATGCTCTTCCCCCATGGACAAAATTCAAGAATCCCTATCGTAGCCATTACAGGTACAAATGGTAAAACCACCACAACACGACTCATTGCCCATATGGTAAAAATGATGGGACATAATGTAGGTTTCACCACATCGGATGGCGTTTATATCCAGAATCATTTATTAATGAAAGGAGATTGCACGGGACCGGTTAGTGCCGAATTTGTCCTTAAGGATCCGACAGTTGATTTTGCCGTCTTAGAAACGGCAAGGGGAGGAATGATCAGGGCAGGCTTAGGTTTCCATCATTGCGATATTGCCATAGTGACAAATGTCGCAGCGGATCACCTAGGACTGAAAGGCATCCATACCTTAGAGCAATTAGCAAGACTGAAAGGTATCGTACCGGAAACCGTACTCCCATCAGGAACTGCTATTCTAAATGCCGATGATGATTTGGTGTTTAAAATGCGGACAGAAGTCAAAGGAAGCATCGCTCTCTTCTCTATGGATGAAGACAATCCACGTATCAAAAAACACATGAGAAACGGTGGACTTTGTGCCATTTATGAAAATGGGTTCGTAACCATCTGTAAAGGAGAGTGGAAAATGAGGGTTGCCAAAGCAGTAAATATCCCACTGACATTCGGAGGCAAGGCAAAATTCATGATTCAGAATGTTTTACCCGCAGTCCTTACGGGTTACATCCGAGGCTTCAAGTTGGATGATATAAAAATGGCAATTACTACATTTATTCCATCACCATCCCAGACTCCGGGGAGATTGAATATGTTTAGATTCAAGGATTTCAAAGTCCTTGTGGACTATGCACATAATCCTGCGGGAATGCGTGCATTAGGGGAGTTTGTTAAAAATATAGATGCTACAAACAAAGTGGGAATCATTGCAGGAATAGGAGACCGAAGAGATGAGGACAATCGGGAAATGGGCGGCATCGCTGCCGAAATGTTTGACGAAGTCATTATCCGACAAGACAAAAACCTTAGAGGACAAACGGAGGAACGCTTGATTTCCCTTCTTAAAGAAGGTATCACATTAAAGAATCCGAATACGAAAATACACGTAATCCCCTCAGAAGCCGAAGCTATCAAATTTGCCATAGAAAATGCAAAAGAAAATAGCCTTATCGCGATGTGTAGCGATGTGGTTCCGGATGCATTGGATTTGGTCATGAAGTTCAAGGAAGAAGAAGCTGAGGAGTTATATTAGCTAGATGACTAGATATTTAGATATAGCGATTTTTAGACAATAAAAATACATAGTGATACGGTGGTTTAAAGTCACCGTATTATTATTTAGTTATGATATGAATAATATTTAGGAACTACTTTGGAGCTAATTCCGTTAATGCTTGTACCTTTGCGGGAAATTATTAGGCTTAATCTGATAATTCTAAAACAAAATTAACATGACACCTGACCAATTAAAAAA
>JAHDHJ010000254.1 GCA_020631375.1 Saprospiraceae bacterium
CAATAAAGAGTTGATAATATTATATCAAACACTCATAAAAAGGGGGGATTCTTTATCAAAAGAAGAAATCTGGAAGTGCATAAAACCCAATCATGCATTTAACCATTCCAAATACAGGGTTCTACATACTAATTTACTAAAATTAGCCGAAAAATTCATATTGATACAAGAAGTAGAGAAAAGGGACTTGGAGAAAGACCTTATGATGAGTGAGTTGTTGTTAGAAAAAAAGCTAATAAAACATTATCAATTTTATGAAAGGAATCTAGAATCTAAGCTTGCAGATACCAAAACATATCCTGCTTCCTATTTACTGAAAAAAGAATTTCAATACCAAGAATTAAAGTTTAAAGAAATCCAAGGAAACAGCCAGAAAAAACGAGGCAGCGAAAACAATTTGAACAGCCTGCATATTAGTTTGGATCAGAGTTATATTATGCACAAATTAAAATATTATTGTGAGTCCATTAATTTCATGCAAGTAAGGAATGTGGAAATTGATTCCGGAATCGCTGATGAGATTATTCAAATCCTGCCTGAAAAGGATTATCTAAATCATGTAATCATTAATACTTACTATAATATATATTTATTATTAAAAGATTCCGGCGATACGAAACAATTAAAAAAGACCCAGCAAATAATAAAAGAGAACCATCAGAAATTTGAAAGCAATGAAGCTTATGAAGTCTATACTTATTTACAAAACATTTGTATAAAACAGATTAATTCAGGTGACAATAATTTCCTATTATTATTAATTTCTATTTATCAGGATTTAATTGAAATTGGAATCTTAAAGAAAATAAATTTTACGCCTTGGATGTATAAAAACATCATTACTGCCGGCTTATTATCTGAACAATTCTCTTGGACGAATGAATTCATCGAGGAATATACTTCCTTGATGCCTGAAGAAGAAAAAGAAAATGCATATTATTATAATCTTGCAAATTTGCATTTTTATAAAAAAGAATATTCGGTTACGATTTCTATTTTAAACACGGTTCAATTTACGGATATTGCTTACGAATTAGATGGGCGATGGCTACTTATTAGATCCTATTATGAATTGGATGAATTTTATTCCTTAGATTCTTTATTGTCTAGTTTCAGGCTGTATGTTATGAGGAATAAATTACTCACCCAAAAAACAAAAAAACAATATTTTAATTTAATCCGATTTGTGAAGAAAATCATCAGTATTGCTCCCAAGCAAAAAGAGCAAATCATTCTAATCAAAAAGAAAATTGAAGATGAAGAACAAATTGCTAATAAAAAATGGTTAATTAAAAAAGTGGAAGAAATGCTTCTCTAATCTAACAAAAAAACAAATCATCAATCCTCCCCTATCTCATCCAATTCCTCTTGGGCAATTTCCCAATCTTCCATTAATTTTTCCAAATCGGATTTTAATTGGTTATAATTATTTAAAACATCTTGGGAATCGGGAGAGGAATAAAAATCCTCATCCTCCATTTTCTTTTCCAATGCTTCTATTTTTTCTTCCGTATTAGAAATTTTCTTTTCCGCATTTTTTACCTTTTTCTGGGCTTCTTTTTTGGCTTCTCTTCTTTTCTTTCTTTCTTCAGGACTTAGGTTTTCCGAACTGGGTTTATTTTCTGTTACCTTTGCTTTTTCCTCTGTTCTTTTTTCGGCTTCCCTCATATCCCTGAGTTTTCTTTTCTCAAGAAAATAATCCACATCACCCAAATATTCATATAATTTTTGATCCCTGAATTCTATGGTTTTATCAGTCAGTCCCTTTAGGAATTCCCTGTCGTGGGAAACGACGATTAATGTACCATCGTAATTTTTCAAGGCTTCTTTCAAGACTTCCTTGGAAAGCATGTCCAAGTGGTTCGTTGGCTCATCCAAAACCAAAAGATTGAACGGCTCCAACAACATACAAGCCATTGCCAATCTCGCCCGTTCTCCTCCGGAAAGTACCTTTACTTTCTTTTCCGCATCTTCGCCACTGAACATGAACGCTCCTAGTATGTGTCTGACTTTCGCCCGCATTTCTTCAGAAGCCTTATTCTCAAGAGTTTCCAATAAGGTCAAATCCGGATAAAGTGTATCCGCTTGGTTTTGGGCATAATATCCGATTTGGGTATTATGTCCTAATACTATCTCTCCCTCAGTAGAGGATTCCACTCCTATTAGTATTTTGGACAATGTGGTTTTCCCCTGCCCATTCTGCCCTACGAAAGAAACCCGCTCTCCCCTTTCCAAGACCAAATCCACTCCGTTCAACACTTCCACATCTCCATAATGTTTCACTACATTCTTAGCATCCAAAATAACCCTGCCGGATCTTGGAGCCGGAGCAAAACGTATATTCATCACAGCCGTATCCTCATTCAGAATCTCGATTCGTTCCATCTTATCGAGTTGCTTTTTCATACTCTGTGCCATCTTCGTCTTATTCGCCTTAGCCATGAATTTGTTGATGACTTTCTCCTTTTGGGCGATGACTCTTTGTTGGTTTTTAAAGGCGGAAGCCGTTTTTTCCTTTCGTTCCACTCTTAATGCCACATATTTGCTATAATTCGCCTTATAATCAAAAAGGCTTCCCAATTCTATTTCTACAGTACGATTCGTAACACTATCCAAGAACATCTTGTCGTGAGAGATCACGATGACTACGCCCTCATATCCCCTTAGAAAATCCTCCAACCAAATAATAGATTCAATATCCAAATGGTTCGTAGGCTCATCCAGTAAAAGGTAATTGGGGCGTTGGAGTAACATTTTGGCGAGTTCTATCCTCATTTTCCATCCTCCGCTGAATTCATCCGTAAGCCGATTCATATCCGACGGTTTAAATCCTAATCCTCCCAGGATCCTTTCCGCATCAGCCAACATCGTATGTCCTCCCAATACCGTAAAACGTTCATTCTCATCTGCCATTTCCTGAAGCAAATCCGAATAGGCATCACTTTCATAATCCGTCCTTGTTTCCAGTTCTATATTGATTTCCTCTAATCTCGCTTCTATTTTTTTGACTTCCTCAAAAGCAGTCAATGCTTCATCTATCACCGTTTTCCCTAGGGGCAAATCCAATTCCTGATGCAAAAAACCCAAGGTAGAATTATTTTCCCGCCCCACTTTTCCACTATCCGGACGCTGGTCTCCCGCTATGACTTTCAGCAATGTCGATTTCCCTGCACCATTCCGACCCACCAAACCGATCCGATCCCGATCCTTGATTGTCAGATTGATTTTATTCATCAATACCCTATCACCATATTTAATATAAACATCCGAAATCGTCAGCATCTGGAAAACATTTAATCTGTCCATATTAGACTTTATTATGGACTCAATATTCTAAAAAGCTACAAAGTTAAGGAAAAGGAGGAAAGATTTTGGAAAATCAAAGGCTTTGTCTTTTCTAAGAAGCTTTAGTTAATGAAAAATGCCGACCCTAGGAAAGATCGGCATTTAAATCGTGGTATCGTGGTTTCTATTTATTCCAAAGCTGGGAAATATCTAGGTCTTTCTTGTTAATTACTAAAGACAATCCAAGATTGGATTATTTTATAATATATAATCTCGATATTCTGGTAGTGCGTGACCCTATTCATTCATAGTTTACAACTATTACCCATGTATAAGATTACACCCCCAAAGTTCTTTCCTTTTAATAGCCAGTGACTTATTTTTGTTAACGAATCATAATATATTCTAAATATGATACCTATTTGGCTTATCTTGTCGTCTAATTATTATCAAAACAAAATCAAAACGTATGAAAGGCTTAAAAGAAGTATTAATCGTATTATTCCTCGGGATCGGTCTAGTTGCATGTAATACAAGTACAGAACCAAAACAAGGAGATGAAAATACTATGGAAACAAACACCGATGTCCAAGAACCGGAACCGGAACTGGATGCAGCCATGTTAGATTCCATTAGTACGAAAGTAGAAGAATTAGAATCAGAATTGGATGACATTCTGGATGGATTGGAATAATCCAATTTACCAGCTAAAAGTTTGAAACACTTTTTTAATAATTAATCAAAAATCAAAACTATTTTAGATATGAAAAGGAATTCATTATTAATATGTGCCATTTGCTTATTGGCAAGCACCTTCGTCATGGCACAGGGAAATGTAACGGATGCGGTGATTAAAACTACCGAAATTGTCAAATCAACTGAATCAGCAGAAAAATCAAAAAATTCGTATGGCAAAGCTATGAGCCTTACTAACAAAATGAGCTCAATGGATTCAAGAATTGCGAAAGCAAAAGCAAAGTTAGCAGAACACAAAGCTAATGGAACGATGTCTCCTGAAGCCATCGCTAAGAAAGAGTCTCAGATTGCGGCCCTTGAAGGCAAGATGGGTACTCAAAAGGCTGAATTGCAGACCGTGAAGAATACGCCAAGACCGGGCAAAGGCAATACTAAGACTCATGTGAAGAACCCGGAGAATAGTGTCAAACCGGGAATAGTTGATGATACTAAAGGAGGAACTAAAAAACCAAACCCAAATGCCGTACCAGGAAAAGGTGACCTTAAGGCGAACCAAGGAAACACCAAGTCCCAGATCCAAAGTGTAGAGAAAAACACACCTGATAAGTCGGATATTATAAAAAAGGCAGAAGGGGAAGTTAAAGGACAAGGAAAAGCTATAGAAGGAAAGGGCAAGAGTTTGGAGAACGCAGCGAAAGGTAAGGCTAAAAGCTTAGAAAATTCTGCAAAAGGCAAAGCAAATGCCGCAGAAAAATCTGCAAAAGGAAAGGCTAAAGGTTTGAAAAAACCGGGAGGACACTAATTTCATTTTCATCCTTGGAATAAGTCAAAAATTTACTTTTTGTCAAAAAAGAGGGTATCAGACGTTTCTGATACCCTCTTTCTTTATATCATATTTATAAATTAGCTTACATTTGGGTTTATATAAGAGTATGCTAGGAATTTATTTATTGGATTATTGGACTTTGGGCAATTAACAATCTAAAAAGAGAACAGAAAAATATATGGATAGACTGAAATCAATATTTATATCAGGGTATGTGGCTTTTGTATTGATTGGCATCATTTATACTGTCTTCCAAATATTTCAGAGAACCAGTATAGAGTCAGGTTTTTGCAATTTGATTATCCTTTGTACAGTCTGTTTTTATTTTGGTCTGATATACTTAACCCAAGTTCCCCGTACGAGTAAAAATATGACTGTCCTCAGTTTTTCAATACTTATCGGGTTCATAGGGAATATTTATTTCAACGCTCAATCCCTCCATATCCCCTCACTAAGCATCGGTATAGTTGGATTCATCGGATGGATATTATATACCTATTGGGCAACTGATTTTTCTGGAAGGAAAGAAAGCAATATAAAAGTCGGCTCTTCCATGCCTGAAGTTTCTTTCAAAACTCCCGAAGGGGAAACTGTAGCTATTACTAGGTATATGAATGCTCCCAATGTCATACTTTTTTACCGTGGAAACTGGTGCCCATTCTGCATGGCACAAATAAAGGAACTTGCCAAGGAATATCGAAAGATAAAAGAACAGGGAGCTAATTTGATTTTCATTAGCCCGCAATCTCCCAAACATACCAAACATTTAGCCAAGCAATTCGACATCCCTGCTATTTTTCTTATAGATGAAGATTTGAAAGCTGCCAAAACCTTGGGTATTTTCAATGCTTATGGTACGCCTCTGGGAATGGAAGTTCTGGGTTTTGAAACGGATAATGTTTATCCTACACTTATTATTACGGATAAAAAAGGCATCGTCCGTTTCGCAGACTTAACGGATAATTATAGGATGAGGCCCGAACCCGGGAATTATCTGGAAATTCTGGAGGGGATTTAACCA
>JAHDHJ010000255.1 GCA_020631375.1 Saprospiraceae bacterium
ATCATTCACCAAGTAGTTTTGGAAAATTATGCATTCCCATCCGGAATGATGATCGGAACGGATTCGCATACTGTGAATGCCGGCGGATTGGGAATGGTCGCTATCGGAGTAGGTGGAGCGGACGCTGTGGATGTTATGGCAGGAATGGCTTGGGAATTGAAAATGCCTAAATTGATTGGCGTAAAATTAACAGGTAAAATGTCAGGATGGACTTCCGCCAAGGATGTTATCCTAAAAGTAGCGGGAATCGTTTCCGCCAAAGGTGGAACGGGTGCTATCGTTGAGTATTTCGGAGAGGGTGCGATTTCCTTATCCTGTACAGGAAAAGGCACAATCTGCAACATGGGTGCTGAAATAGGTGCTACGACTTCTACTTTCGGTTATGATGCTTCCATGAGCAGATATTTACATTCTACAGGTCGTGCGGATGTAGCTGCGATTTGTGATACCATGACAGAATACCTTACAGGCGATAGTGATTGCTACGACAATCCTGAAAAATATTTCGACCAAGTGATTGAAATAGATTTGAATACATTGGAACCACATTTGAACGGACCATTCACTCCGGATTTGGCTACGCCAATTTCCCAAATGTCGGCTGCTGCCAAAAAGAATGATTGGCCGGAAGATGTGGAAGTAAGCTTAATCGGTTCTTGTACGAATTCTTCTTATGAGGACATTTCACGGGCGGCTTCCATCATCAGACAAGCCAAGGATAAAGGTGTCGAATTAAAAACCAAATTCACGATTACTCCCGGTTCAGAATTGGTGCGTTATACGATAGAAAGAGACGGATTCATCGAATTGTTCCAAGATATGGGTGCGGATGTATTCGCTAATGCTTGTGGTCCTTGTATCGGACAATGGGCGAGATACGGCGACCCTAAGAACGCTCCTAAAAATAGTATTGTACACTCTTTTAACCGTAACTTTTCCAAACGTGCGGATGGGAATCCGAACACACACGCTTTCGTTGGATCACCTGAATTAGTTACCGCTATCGCATTGTCAGGAAAATTAGGATTCAATCCTGCAAAGGACGTTCTAATCAATAAAGATGGAGAAGAGGTAAGACTGGAAGAACCATCCGGTTACGAATTGCCTCCTAAGGGATTTGACGTAGAAGATGCGGGTTATATCGAGCCGGTAAAAGATGGAAGTGGTGTACAAGTAAATGTCTCCCCGACTTCTGACCGCCTTCAATTATTGACACCATTTACGCCTTTACAACAATCGGAAGTGGAGAACATGAGATTGTTGATCAAAGCGAAAGGAAAGTGTACGACGGATCATATTTCCATGGCTGGACCATGGTTGAAATTCAGAGGACACCTTCAGAACATTTCTGAAAATTGCTTTATTGGTGCTGTCAATTATTTCAATGAAGAAACCAATAATGTTATCAATTATGTAACCGGAAATTATCATCCCGTTCCCGAATCCGCACGAACTTATCGTGACAATGGCATCGGAACAATGGTCTTCGGCGAAGATAATTATGGCGAGGGTTCTTCTCGTGAACATGCTGCTATGGAACCTCGTTATTTGGGTGTAAAAGCGGTTTGTGTAAAATCATTTGCTCGTATCCACGAAACGAATTTGAAGAAGCAAGGAATGTTAGGTTTGACTTTTGTGAACCCTGCTGATTATGACAAAGTGCGTCAGGATGATAAGATTTCCATTACTGATTTTTCCAGCATGGCTCCGGGTAAAAATTTGACTATAAAATTGGATCATGCCGATGGAACTTCCGAATCTTTTGAAGTGGCACATACTTATAACCAAGCCCAAATCGATTGGGTAGGTGCAGGCTCTGCTTTGAATAAAATCCGTGAGGAAGCTGGACTTTAAACTAGATATTTAGATTTTAAGACTTTTAGATATATAGATTTTTAAGGCTGCACTTTGTGCAGCCTTTTTTATTTGTTAATCAAATGGTAATAAGAGTTTAAACTTAGAGCTTTTTCAGAATTCGTCTTAACTTGTATAAAGCATCTTCCCCAAATTTCCAACATCCTCTTAATGATAAAAATTTAGCAGATGAAAAAGATCATATTCCTCTCCATATTTTTTGCGTCTATTTTTCAATGCCAAGCACAGACCAAATTAATTTCACATAAAAGCCATAGTGGGAGTAAAGCCAATTTTAAAACCGCATTGGATAATAAATTATTCGATTTGCCTTTTTCTGATTTCGGCGAAGCTCCTAATCCCATTATAAAAATGGCAAAATTAGATAGCCTAATTTATATTAATGATACTGCCGCAGTTATGGTGACAAGTATTTCTTGTACGAATACTTGGATAGAAAATGCGGATACTACCATTTGGAAAGAAGGGACGGATACCGTTTATCATCATCCTTTATTTAATTTAAAATATGATTTAGATAGTATCAAAAAAAATCTACGCAAGCAATATTATTTTAGGAATGACGCAAAGGATATTAAATTCATTGGCTATGACAATGGAGAATCCATGACAAAAGATGAAGCCAAGGAAATAAAAAAAGCTGAAATAGAATCGATAAAAGAGCAAAAAAGAAAATTAAAAGAAGAATACAAATCCAAGAAAAAAGCTTTGAACCAATCTATAAAAAATATAAAAGAAGGAAATAAAAATCAGAATCAAAATCTCCTTGTGTACAGCGATCATTTCCAACCTCCCACCCCTCCTAATGGAGCAACGATTCCTGTTGTTTTATTCATTCTTTCAACAGCGGGGATTTTAGGATTTATTCATTCTAAATTGAATCTTAATGGATCATAAGCATGACTTTAATAAATCATTCACTTTGCACATCCTCCTCTTAATCTTCCTTCCAAAGGGAAATAAAAACAAAATAGATTACTGAATCTTATATTATTCATGTCTTAGAGATATTGTGTCAAAAAGTAACTCTATGATTGAAAATATTTATATTTATGAATAGTAAATTTATTAGATTAGAAGAAATAATAATATAATGGGTTTAGATTTTTCAAATGATCCGCATAGAAGGTATAATATTCTTACGGGAGAATGGGTACTTGTTTCTCCTCATAGAACAAAACGTCCGTGGCAAGGAAAAGTAGAAAACATTCCAGAGAATAATCGACCGGATTATGATTCGACTTGTTATCTCTGCCCAGGCAATATTCGTGCGGGTGGTTTTAGGAATCCGAATTATGAAGACACATTTGTTTTTAAAAATGATTTTGCTGCATTAATTGAGGATTCTAATTCTAGTAATTATAACAATGGATTATTACAAGCCAAAGGAGAAAATGGAATTTGTAAAGTACTTTGTTTTTCTCCTAATCATTCTTTGACTATTCCTGAAATGGAAATTTCGGATTTGAAAAAAGTAGTGAATACATGGATCAATGAATTTTCTGAATTAAGCAAATTAGATTTTATTCATCATATCCAAATTTTTGAAAACAAGGGAGCTATGATGGGTTGTAGCAATCCGCATCCTCATGGTCAGATTTGGGCACAATCTTCTGTTCCGGAAATCACACTAAAAAAGACGGAGCAACAAAAAAAGTATTTCATTAAAAATAAATCGGGTTTATTAAATGATTATTTAAATCAGGAATTAAATTCCAAAGAAAGGATAGTTATTGAAAATGATTATTTCGTCGCACTCATTCCATTTTGGGCGGCATGGCCTTATGAATGTATGATTGTTCCGAAAAGAAAAATGCAAGATATTTCAGAAATGAGTGGTGTAGAAAAAAAATCATTCGCAGAAATTTTAAAACAATTGACAATTAAAATGGATAATATTTTCAATTGTTCTTTTCCTTATTCATCAGGAATCCACCAAGCACCCACGGATGGGAATAAATATCCGGAATGGCATTGGCACATGAATTTTTATCCGCCTCTACTTCGTTCTGCTACCGTAAAAAAATTCATGGTCGGATATGAAATGTTCGCCAATCCACAAAGGGATATTTCTGCGGAACAAGCAGCAGAAAAAATGAGGAGTGTTTCGGCATTGCATTATAAAAAGCAATAGATAATTTAAGTTGCGTAAAAACGTAACAGGTCAATAGACCATAGTTTTAAACAAAAAAAATCCATAACTTGGATTAAATATTGAATTATTATTTGAACTCATAAACTTCAAAAACATGTATTTAGGATTAGTATTTCTCTATTTTATTGGAAAACCTTTTTATAGGCTTGCAGAATTCCACCAAAGGAACAAATGGCTATTCGGTATTTTAGGAATTGTTTTTTATTATATCGGCATGCTTATTTCTGCAATAATCATGGGTGCATTTTATATAATAATGTTTTCGGAAAATGATTACGATGGAAATTCTTTTTATATCCAGTTAATATCCGTGCCTATAGGATTATTGACTTGTTGGGGATTTTATAAATATATAAAGAACAAATGGGAAAACAACACGGAATATTCTGACACAGAGTCAGACATATTGGATGAAAATATTTTTGATTGATATAGGTAGCCACAAAATTAATGTCCGCAAGAAAACAATTGGATTAATTTCCTGCTTAGTGGCAATTTAAAAAGAAATAAAACCCCATTCTAAATTGAGAACCATTACAAAATATGAAGCAAGAATTCAAAGAAATAAGTTTTGATAAAAGTACAGGTAAATTTCAATTTGATTGTGTGAATTATGAAGATGTCTTAAAAAAATCACCTACAGACCACAATCAATTTAAATTTCATAAGGTCTCTTTTTATGTGCTACTTTTAATTACTCAAAATGATTGTACTCACAATCTGAATTTCAAGGATTATCAATTAAAGAAGGGAACACTAATTACTTTGCGGAAAGATAATATTCATAAATTTTATAAGAGTAAGGCAAAAGGAGTTCTCATTGTTTTTACTGAAAATTTCATAGTAAATCATTCTAATAAATCAGAAGTTTCAAAAATATTATTACTGTTTAATGAAATGTTAGCCTCTCCAAAAATAGAGTTTAATGAAGCTGAATATAATGAGATTATTACCTTGATAAATTTGACTCGAGAAGAATATTCTAAAGTAAATGATAATTATTCTTCTAATATTGTCAGAAAATTTGTTCAAATTTTGGTTATTAAACTATTCCGAATAAAATCAAAGAATAATGCCATTCTTGCAAATAGTAAATATTTATCCATGTTTTTGGAATTTCAAACATTAGTAGAAAAACATTGTTTTGACCACAAAAAGGTTTCTTTTTATACAAAAAAGATGGGTTTCACGGCAAAAACACTTAATAATGCAACCCAAAGCATCATCCAAAAGACTGCCAAGTCACTAATAAATGACATTGTAATTATTCAGTCGAAAAGATTGATAATTAATTCCCAAGATTCTTTGACTGAAATCTCTTACCAAGTTGGATTTGATGAACCTACTAATTTTTTCAAATACTTTATAAAGTACGCAGGTATTTCGCCCAGCCAATTTAGAGCAATCCACCAAGCCCTATAAGCCCCTCCCTTTTCCCACTTTCCCTTTTTTACCCTAAAAATCGTTTTTTTTACCTAAGCAGGTTTTTGCCTCCCTCTATCTTTGCATCATTATTTTTTAATCAAATTAAAATAAGGATGACAAATAAGGAAGCATTAATAGCTTTTTATGAAAAGGCCCTAACAGTAAATTCAGAAATAAGGCCGGAAGCAGTTTTAGCAACTATATTGGCAGATAATTTTGTTTCTAAAGGTTCTGCTGAATCCAAGTCCAAAGAACAATTGACGGGACAATTAGGATTCTTTTGGAAATTGATTCCAGATTTAAAATGGGTGCCACAAGAAATAT
>JAHDHJ010000256.1 GCA_020631375.1 Saprospiraceae bacterium
CTATATATTAATAATTTGGCATGTTATTTGCGTATTTGATATTAGTGTAAAAAAATAGTAATTCGGTTGATATTTCATGGTTATGTTGTTTTATAACCGGAGTCTGAGGAGGCTCCGGTTTATTTTTTCCTCAAAACCCTATAAGTTTTTATCGTATTCTTTTTTCCCTTTAAAAATACTTCATCCATAGGTTCTACAACAACCAAAGCAGCCACTTTAGAATAAATCTGTTCGCTGATGACAATGGAATCGGGCTTTCCTTTGGTCAAACCTTCTAATCGTTTAGCAGTATTGACAGTGTCGCCAGAAACAGAGTAGCCCATTTTTTCTTCAGAACCCAAATTTCCTGCTACCACTTCACCATAATGCATACCGATTCCTAATTGGATGGGTCTCTTGAATTCTGCTTGGTATTTGTCATTGAGATATTGTACTTTATCTATCATTTCCAAGGCGGCTAAAACAGAGCGTTGTTCATTATTGGTCGTCGATAAAGGCGCTCCGAAAACAGCAAAAATCTCATCTCCTATAAACTGGTTTACCGAGCCTCCGTATTTTTTGATAACAACAGTCATTATAGAATAGAAATCATTGAGGAATGCAACCACTTTTTGAGGCTCCAAATCTTCACTGATGGTAGTGAAACTCCTTACGTCACAAAACATGGCAGAAACATATCTGATTTCACCATCAAACATACTTTCCTCAGATTTATTCAATGCTTTCGCAACAACGGGTTCAGGGACATAGCGCATGAAAAGGCGTAGTGTTTTTTCTTGTTCGTTTACTTTTTTTCTTAGTTGCCCGACCAAATCCTCATTTTTCTTTTGTAATTCAAATACCAGATTGGCGTCCCTCCTAGTTTTAAGTCCTAGTCCCATAGAGAAGAAAATGATTTGGGTAATCACTCCTATTTGTATCATATGTTCTGCCCATGAAATACTGAATATCCCGAACCAAGAAACTATCGTAACTAAACCGAATATTGCCAAGAGCAAAGAGCCGATTGCAAAATAAATCGCAACCATATCCTTTTTGAATAATAAGATAATGCAAGTCATGAACAAGAGTACAAAGTCTATTAGGAAAATATAATTCAGAAGTATATCTCCTTTGAAATTATAAGTATTAATCCAGATTAGAACAGGTAAGCTCAATACCTTGAAAACAATCCAAAATGTAATGACCTTATGCAAAAAGGGAACAAGAGTTTTGGTATTCACTAATTTTTGCATGAACATGAAATAAAGCACCAGGGAAATATGGGCTGCAGCTATTTCCAAAAAGTGCATGGCTTTCGGATATTCGGCCAATTGGGTGAGGAATTGGTAATGTATTTGGTCATGTAAGAAAAACGTAAAGGACAAAGCAAACATATACAAGGCATAATATAAATACGCCCTATCCATAATGGATATCCAAAGGAACAAGGTATAAAAAATCATCATCCAGATAGCTGCATGAAAAAGCCCTTGGATGCCCAATCGTTTAAATAGCATGTCGTGTTGGTATGCTTCGGCATTCTGGACGAAAAGGCTGATTCTGGGAGCAAAATTCGTTTCATTGGAAATATGTACGAATACAGTAAGCTCCTCATCCTTTTCGAACCCGATTCTGGCTGATTTGGATATGTATTTTACATCGGATTCCGAACGGGGAGTGAATTCCCCAATCTCCTTGGTTTGAATTGTACCGTCTTGCCTAAGCACATGGACAGTAATGTATTCCCCTTTTCCAAAATAGAAATAATAGTCTCCTGGATCTTTGCATTTGAAATGATATTTCGCCCAATAATTCGCATGTGCTTCCAATTCATTACTGGCAATGCTATTATAAGGTTTGAATTTTCTATTTACGACCTGCTCGAAAGTTGAATTATTACGAAATGCTAATACTTTTATGCTTTTGGATTTGTCAAAAGTGATTCTTCCCTTGCTGAGAATGATTGCTTCGGGATTAGCATGGGAGGAATAGTAGATACCAATGCAAAATAGCATGATGATACATCTTCTCCCAAAAGATAATAATGATTGTATTGGTTTTCTCATTTGTTTAAAAAGATACTACCAGACATTTTATGCTCCTAATAGCCAGACGCGTTGCTGGATAAAGTGTAAGTCATTGAATTACAATAACTGATTTTTTCAATAATACTCGCTAGACTAATATGAATAGCTTTTGTCTGGTTGTGTGGAATGAAAGTAGTAAAAATCAATAGGAAAGGCGAAAGGGAATAGTTAGAATTATTAATAATAATCCATTTATCATTAACAGGTGTAAATAAATTTTACTCATCCAAAATTTTCTTTATAATAAAAATCATGAATTATTGAAGAATCTCCGTCTTTTTAAGAAATTTGGGGAATGTCTGAACTTTTTGCCATAGTAGATTTGGAAACCACGGGTGGTAGAGCTGATAGAGAGAAGATAATCGAAGTGGCGATTGCCCTGCATGATGGTGAAAAAATCATCGACCAATTCGAAAGTCTCATTAATCCCGAACGCTCTATTCCCTACAATATCACTAGGATCACCGGTATTACTACAGAAATGGTAGCGGATGCCCCCAAATTTTATGAAGTGGCAAAAAAGGTAGTTGAAATGACAGAGGGAGCAGTTTTTGTCGCTCATAATGTCCGTTTTGATTATTCCTTCCTTTTTCATGAATTCCAACGTTTGGGCTTTACCTTTACCCGTAAACAATTATGCACGGTAAAAATGAGCCGAAAAGCATTTCCATACCTTGAGGGAGGACATAGTTTGGGTAACCTTATCAAACAATTTGAGATTAAAGTAAAGGATCGTCATAGGGCAATGGCAGATGTCTATGCGACAGTTGATGTTTTTGAAAGAATCATCAAGTTGAATGGTGGTACGGATTTCACGGAAATGTTGAAAAAGGGGATAAGGGAAGCCATTTTACCTCCCGGATTGGAATTGGCAAAATTAGAAGCTTTGCCTGGTGAAGTTGGCGTTTATTATTTTCATAATGAAGCTGGGGATGTGGTTTATGTCGGCAAGAGTATCCATATTAAAAGACGTGTATTTGAACATTTCAAAAGTAAGAATCACAAGGCTGACAAAATGGAACGCCATGTACGGGATGTTTCTTATGAATTAACAGGAAGCGAATTGATTGCCTTGATTAAGGAATCACACGAAATCCGGAAAATACAACCGATCATCAATAAATCTCAGAGAGGAAAAACTGTTCCTACCGGAATATTGGCATATGAATGCCAATCGGGATATACTTGTTTTAATTCCATAAAACTGAATACGAGAAATAAGAATCACAAAAGTATAATCGCTTCTTATGATAAGCCGAGTTTTGCCGCTATGGCAATGTTCAGAGCGAAAACGGATTTTGAGTTATGCGATTGCCTGATGGATGGCAAAACAGGAGAACAATCCTGTATTTATTACCAAATCGGACAATGTTCTGGAGCTGGAGTCGGTAAGGAGGACATGGAAGCATATAATGAACGGGCAGAGGGAGCCATAAAAAAAATGACTTCTGCATTCGACTATGATTGTATCATTTTGGACAAGGGTAGGAATGAGGAGGAAAAATCCGTTGTTTTGGTAGAAGACGGAATGTACCAAGGCTATGGCTACATAGATACGAGTATGGATGGTGCAAGTATTGAAGATTTGAAAGGATGCATCCAAACTTTTCCAAACAATTCAAATATTCCGGGTATCATTCGTACATTTATCCGAATGAACCCGAAAGTGGAAATTATTGAATTGTAATATCCTTTTTTCTGTTAAGAAAATGGGACCATTTAATTGAAATAAGATTTTTGTAAAAAATAACTAAATACCATGAATCAAAAACACACATTATTGTTACTCACATTTTTTATCTTTTTATTATTCGGAATAGCATCTTGTGGTTCTGACGATGATTGTAATGTTCTTTGTTATAACGGAGGTATATTAACAATAGATTGCACTTGCGTTTGTCCTGAAGGATATTCAGGTGCTAGTTGCCAGATTGAAGAAAATACTTGTACCATCGTTTGTGAAAATTCAGGTACAGTCACAAGTGATTGTACCTGTGATTGTGATGCCGGTTTCACAGGAGAATTCTGCGACCAATGCACCCCAAATATTTTTTTCTTAGCCAAAGCTGACTATTGGAATTCCGCAGGAGGTGTTTTATATACTAACGATCATGAAATCACATTACCAGATAGATATGTTTTGACTGGACTTGGATTTAATTCATCCCAAACCTTAATGTTGAAAGGGAGGGAATTCAATTCAGATGGTACGCTGGGAGATGTCTCTGAATTCAGGGACGGCTCGAATCCCTCGGGTTCATTAGCTGCTTTATATACTGTTCCTGAGGGACATGTCATTACCGGAGTTGGATTCGGTATTGGAACTATTCCAAGATTAGTGGTTAATTATAATAAAATATTAATCTCTGAAACCTGTACGGTTTCTTTGGGACCTGAGTTATTGTATGACAATAATGCTAGTTCAAGCGTAGATCGTTGGATAAAGGTTTCCGATTCTAGTTACAGTACAAGTTTTCATGCATTCGGAGGTTTAGGAATAAACTATTCCGGTAGCGGGCAACAAGTAAAAACTGAAATTCGAGAGATTAGGCATTTTTAAGATTATCAAATCATAAGCATGAAATATTCCAAATTAGGAAATACAGATATTGACGTCAGTAAGATTTGTTTAGGGACAATGACATTCGGCGAACAAAATACAGAAGCTGAGGGGCATGAACAAATGTCCTATGCCTTTGATAAAGGTGTGAATATTTTTGACACTGCTGAGATGTACGCTGTTCCGGGGAGAAAGGAAACCCAAGGCAAATCCGAAGAAGTCGTCGGGACTTGGTTCAAGAAAACAGGGAATCGGGATAAGGTGATTCTGGCGACTAAAATATCCGGACCATCCGCCGGTTTGTCCTATATTCGGAATCCATTGGATTTTAAAAAAGAATCCATCAATATTGCGATTGAAAATTCATTAAGGCGTTTGCAAACGGATTATATAGATTTGTATCAATTGCACTGGCCGGAAAGGAAAACGAACTATTTCGGACAATTGGATTATGTTCATGATGAAAATGATGAATGGGAAGATAATTTCCTTGAGATTCTCCATTCATTGAACGATCATATCCAAGCCGGAAAAATTCGTCAGATTGGAATTTCCAATGAGTCTGCTTGGGGAATGATGCGGTTCAATCAGTTATCGAAGATGCACGCATTGCCACATATGATCACCGTTCAAAATCCTTATAGTTTATTGAACCGTAGTTTTGAAGTCGGAAGATCGGAAATTGCCATCCGGGAAAAGATGGGATTGATGGCTTATTCCCCATTGGGATTCGGGGAGCTTTCCGCTAAATATTTATTAAAGAAGGACCAAGCAAGGGATAGGATTAATCTTTATCCGCAGTTCGCAAGATATAGCGGAGAAAATAGCAGAAAGGCTACTGCCAAATACTTGGAAATTGCGAAAGCTAATAATTTGTCACTTGTAGAAATGGCACTCGCATTCGTAACTACCAGAAGATTCGTAACGACCAATATCATAGGAGCAACAACAATGGAACAGCTCAAAGAAAATATTGGTTCGGCAGATATAGAATTATCGGAAGACATTTTAAAATCAATAAATGAAGTGCATAAGGAAATTTCAAATCCGGCACCTTAATAGATTTAGAGATACTTAGATTATTAGATTTTAATACTCTACCCGATGGTTTTTCTATTCAAGAACCCAACTCGCCTTTCAAGGTGTTT
>JAHDHJ010000257.1 GCA_020631375.1 Saprospiraceae bacterium
ACACCAATCGTATCTGACAAGGAAATAATCCTAATCCCCAAATCATAAACAGCCTGTGTCCATTTCTGCACCACTTCCGCATTCCAAGGGTCGCCGTACGGATTCCCGAAACCCATAGAAATATAAAGCACCATTTCCTTATTGGTGTTCACACAAATTTCCTGGATCATCTTCACCCTATCCAATGATTCTGCAATCGTGGCATTCGTATTTCTTATTTGGAAAGTTTCCGAAATGGAAAAAGGATAACCTAGATAATTGATTTCCTCGAATTTAGAGGCATCATCCGCACCTCTTTTATTCGCTACTATTGCCAATAATTTACTCTCCGTACTCGACAAATCCAATTTCGACAATACCTCCGCCGTATCCCGCATTTGCGGAATGGCTTTGGGAGAAACAAAACTCCCAAAATCAATCGTATCAAAGCCACATTGCAATAATTGATTGATATATTTGGCTTTTTTTTCGGTCGAAATGAATTCCTTAATGCCTTGCATGGCATCCCTAGGACATTCGATTAGTCGAATCATCAGGTAAATTGATTTGGTTGCAAGGGCAAATATACATTTTTCTTGCTTTCTTTCTTAGAGTATGTTCCCCAACAATTAGGTCTTAACGAAGTTTTATTTATAAATTTGCGGAATGGAATTCAGTTCAAATACAAAAACAATCATGACCGTTATCGGTTTTGCACTCTTTTTCTTTGGTATGTATGCTATGGTCTTGAGCCTAGTAGGTGTCCAAGTTTCTTTTCTCACATGGATAGACTATTGGGGCGGATTGGTCGGTTTGCTCATTCGCTTGGTGATGATAATTACCGGTTTGTTATTAGCAGTGATGGCTAAGGGGAATTTTAGTGGTGAGGATTAAGTTATATTCTTATAAACAGCCAATAATTTCCCGACTTCTTTTTCCCAAATATATTCTTCTCTTGCTTTCGCACAATTTTCTTGTAATTTTCGGTACAATATTTCATCCTGAAGCAAACGATTAATATTCCCCACCAATATTTCTTTTTTCAAATCAGGTATCAATAAAGCGATTTCAAATTCATTATTGATTTTTTTATACTCCGGAAAATCCATGTGAATCGCGGGAATAAATGCTTGGATATAATCAAAGGCTTTATTAGCCAATGAATAATAATAACTCAATCCTTTATTTTCTAATAAATTCAATCCGATATAAATTTGGGGTGTAATTTTTCTTAACTCTTCCGGCTGTACATATCCTAGGAATTTTATTTTATTTTCTAATTTCTCTTCCTTGGTCAAGGTTCTTAATAATTCGGATAAATCCCCCTCGCCCGCTATCCAAAATTCTGCTCCCTCAATTTCTTTCATCGCCAAAATCATTTCTTCCAATCCCCTACCCTCGTTCAATGCTCCTTGATAAAAAATAATTTTATTCTCTTTTTTCGGAATATTTTTTAAATCCGATTTAAACGGCACATTTCTTAGCACTTTAAAATCCGTCCCATATTCCTTATCGAACAACTCTGCCAACGATTCACAAACAGTATAATTATTTTTAATTTTAGGAACAGTAAATTTTTCTATACTTTTCCATATTCTTTGAACCTTCGGTCGGACGACCACTTCCGGAACTTCCGTAAAATATTCATGGGCATCATATACTATTCTTTTATTCCTTATTTTAGAAATAAAATAGCCCGGCAGTATCGTATCCAAATCTATGGAATTTACGATATCGAATTTCGAAAATAAAAGATAAATAAATAACCTGAAATTATATTCCAAATAAAAGAATTTTCCTTTTTGGAATATGCAGGGGATTCTTTTTTGTTTAAAATTCCTTTCGGACAATACTGGTGAATTATTTTTTTCCCGTCCTACCAATTCTACATCATATTCCGCTTCCACTAATGAACTACAAATCCGAATCATACGTTGGTCGTAATTGAGGTCATTCGTTACAGTGCATATGATTTTCTTTTTTTTCATTCTTTCTCCTTGCCTTTTTCTCCACTAATTTACATCTACTCCACGAATACGCAACCATTAGAGAAATTAGTGATAATTCGTGGCAACCTTTTTTCCGCCACTAATTCGCACGAATTTCCCTAATCGCTTCTCGTTCATGTAATTCTTATATACTTCAAAACAGACTCCTACCACATTATAGCTTTCATTTTTGCATATTAATTTACTCATAGTTATTTTGTTTTTTCCTCGCTATGAATTAACGCACCCCCAAAAATACGCAACCATTAGAGAAATTAGTGATAATTCGTGGCAACCTTTTTCCTCACCACTAATTCGCACGAATTCCCCTAATCGCTTCTCGTTCATGTAATTCTTATATACTTCAAAACAGACTCCTACCACATTATAGCTTCCATCTTTATATATTAATTTACTCATAGTTGTTTTGTTTCCACTACGGATTAACACAAGTTCCACGAATACGAAACCATTAGAGAAATTCGTGATAATTCGTGGCAACTTTTTCATTGTATAAAATACATATTATCCGCTTGCAATGCAAAAATACCATAACCACTAGAAAAATTAGAATGTAAAGTAACAGGCTCTGCAAAAGGGTTATATTCGGCATCGTCATAAGTCTTCCTACTCCTCTGATATTTATACATATCCTCAGTAATCCGACTTAATTTAACATATAAGTCATGTTGATTTAAATCAATGAAAGTATCATCAACTTTGAGCGTGATGCTTATTTCATTTCCATTAAATGACTGGTCGTCAAAAATCAATCCTACTGATGAAACCGTTTCTTCTAATAAGGGACTATCCGTCCAAGTCCAAAGAGAATAAAATTCTTGGGCACCTGTTTTATTTCTAATAAATCCTTGTACATGATAATAATCCTCGGTTTCTGATGGGTCCGAAAATGTAAATTCCATTTTATCATAATCACTGTCCATCAAGGGGTCATACTGTCCAACTTGTTCATAAGTAGCAGACTGAACAATAGGAATCTTAGGCAAAATCTGCTTCGCAGAAATAATTCCGAAATCATTATGTCTGATTTCCATTTCGTATTCCGCTAATTCCTCATCAAACAAATAAAAAGCATCCGTACTATAATTCCCTCCATTGAATGGAGAATAAAAATCACAAATTAATTCCCCATTCTTTTTCAAACTCATTTCCGCATCCCCGATTAATTCCAATTCTTCTTCGTTTAAAATTCCTTGACTCTTACTTAAATATACTATTGTACTTTCTTCTAAGTTTCCACTAAGACAATAGGGAACCATTCTCGCTTCATGTGGTTCTATATCTATTTCTGTTATTGTCTCACAAGAATAAAAAATGGAAATTAAAATCAATATTGGAAATATTATTTTTTTCATTTTTCATTAAAATTTAAAACTATAAGTAAAATAAGGAATAATGGGAAAAAGGCTCACTTGTTTGAATGTGTCTTCATTATCATTATAATAAATAAAAAATGGATTCTTCCGACTATACACATTATAAGCTCCTATGGAAAAAGTACGTTCATATCTTTTCTTTTGTTTTCTGAAATCCACTCCCACATCTAATCTATGATAAGGTTTCATTCTATAATTATTTTTAGAACCCGGCACTTCGATTGTCGTCGATTCATTCAATTGGGGATTATTAACCTGAGGATTAAAAGAAATATATTTAGCCTCATTCAAAGTAATGGAATTTCCTGTTCCGTATATCCAAGTTCCCGAGATGGAAATCTTATCATTAAATGAATGGGAAACGACTACGCTAATATCATGTCGGCGATCATATTTGAATGGATATTCTTCTCCACTATTTATATTTTCAAACTTCCTATTATTCCAACTCAAGGTATAACCGATCCAACCGGTAGTTTTGCCTTTTTTCTTTTGTAAGAACAATTCCAATCCATAACTTTCCCCTTTTCCTTGTTCGACTTTTGTTTCCCAATCGGAAAAAGAAAAGAAACTCGCTCCTTCTTTGTATGACAATAAATTATCCATTCGTTTATAATATCCTTCCACACTCACTTCAAACATTGTCCCGAATGTCTTAGCCATACCCAATGCCGCTTGCCAAGACCTTTGGGGTTTCACATTTTCTGTGGATGGTAACCACAAATCCGTAGGCAAACCAACGCCTTCATTCGTCAATAAATGAATGTATTGGCTCATCATGGAATAAGATGCCTTGACGGCATAGGATTTCGGTAACATATACCTCATTCCTATCCTTGCCTGTGGTGAAAAATAAGTCTTGGAACCCACACTAAAAGCAGAGGCATGCAATCCGATATTGGCACTGAAATTTTCTCCGATTTTCATATCGTCCTCCACATAAGCGTAATATTCCCAAGCATTACTATTCTCTGTTCCAATAATCGTATCCAAATCGAATGAATCCCCATCTTCCACTTTATATTGCAATGCTCCCGGACTGAATGTATGGTTTATTCCATTGACACCAAAACGGACAAAATGGTTTGGCGTAGGCATATAATCAAAATCTACTTTTGCACCCCAATCTTTTATTCCAGAAAAATATTTGGCAGCGAAAACTTCTCCAGCATCTGTACTTTCCGTTCCCAAATTAAATCGGTAACGGCTAAAAGTTACCGTCGTATTGGCAAAAAGCTTATTATTTATCATGTAATTCCAACGCAGGGCAGATGTGATATTCCCCCAATCAAAACCCGCTCTTTCCTCATAGCCTCCATCGTCGAATTTAAAATAAAATACATCCTTTCCTGCATAAGCACTCAGATATAGACGATGCTTATCATTGAATTTATGGTTAACTTTCGCATTGACATCATAAAAATAATAACCGCCATCCCCATCACCTTGGTTCTTGATGAATGGCTTCGCCAACAAGTCAATATAGGTTCTCCTTCCGGAGACAATAAAGGAAGTTTTATCTTTCACTATCGGTCCCTCAAAAGTAAGTTTGGAGGCAACCAAACCGATCGAACCCTCTCCGTGATATTCCCTCATATTTCCCTCTTTCATATTAATTTCCATAACGGAAGAAAGCCGACCTCCATATCGGGCAGGAAAGCCGCCTTTCGTCAAGGTGACATTATTAATCGCATCCGCATTGAAAACGGAGAAAAAACCAAACAAATGGCTCACATTATAAACAGGAACACCATCTAATAAAATGAGGTTTTGGTCGGGGCTTCCCCCTCGCACATACAAACCGCTTGTTCCCTCACCTCCGGATTGGACTCCGGGCAAAAGCTGCATCGCTTTCATGACATCGACTTCGCCTAACAATGCAGGAATCCTTTTGATTTGGGCAATGGGAATATCCACCTTGCTCATTTGGGTTTGTTCTTCTATTTTTTCTACATTTTCCGCAGTTACCGTTACGACTTGCAAAGCAACTTCGTCTTCTAATTTGACTGTAAAGGAAATATCCTTATCCAGATATATCTCAAAACTTTGGGTCGCATATCCCATATAGGAGAATGAAATTTTTATCGTATCCTTGGGCAAAGTCATGCTATAAAAGCCATATAAATTACTTACCGTTCCGGAAACAGATACATCTTCAAAGACATTGGCTTCGATGAGTTTTTCTCCGGTTTTGGCATCTTCTATATAACCACTGATGGTGAATTTTTCTTGGGCTTCTGCTTGAAAACATAGCAATGGAAAAATGAAAAATAAGAGTTTCTTCATCTTTATTTTTTGATTTGGCAATGATATATGAATGGTATTCATAATCTTTCTGTGATTATAAATCAAACGAAGATCCGACCTTGTCTGTGAATTTTTCTAATCA
>JAHDHJ010000012.1 GCA_020631375.1 Saprospiraceae bacterium
GTATATCAGCTGCATCTGTACAATTGTCTGTAAACGTTGGCTCGAATGACAAAGCTGTCGCCAAGCCTACCGCATCATCACATTCCAATGTAGCGTCCGCACTATTCGGTCCTTCTACTACAACAGGTGGCGTAGTATCTTGGATTGTTATCGTTTGAACAAACGGTAAACTTGTATTTCCACAAGGAGTACCATTATTTGATTCAGACCCTATCCATGTCCTTACTCTTATATAAGCATTGGAACAAGTCGGATCAGGAGTGGTTACATCTGATACAAGTGTAACAATCACTGCTGAACAGACATCTGTAAATGTTGGTTCAAAAGCAAGTGCCATTGATAGGTCACTGGTGTTATCACATTCTAGTGTAACATCCTCACTACCCGGAACTTGATCTGCCACTGGGTCTACTGTATCTATTATTGTGAATGTTGCAGTTGTAGTAGATAGATTTCCACATGCGTCTTCTACTGTAAATGTAACAGTCGCCGAACCAGTATTTCCACAACCATCACTTAATCCTGTATAGTCATTAGTCCACGCTATATCACAACAAATATCTGTAGCTGAAGCACCTCCATTAGAATTCAACCAGTTATTCAATGCTGTCATACTTGAACCGTTACACTCAACTGTTAAATTAGAAGCCTGTGTCGTTATAGTTGGATTTGTTGTATCTTGAATAGTAAAAATCGCTTCTGTAGTAGTGCTATTTCCGCATTCATCTGTCCCCGTAAATTCTACTGTTGTAGAACCAGTATTTGCGCAAGACATTGCGTCAGCACCACAACAGCCATTTATTGCCAATTCATCTATTTCCCACATACTACAACCTGGATCTACAACTACTGCAGGATTATAAGATAGCATTTCAAAATTCAAAGTAATCGGTCCTGTGACATTAAGGTTCAAAGGAACAGAAGTAAAAGTCCATATTGTACTTACTGGATTACCTATACTTAAAAATAATTGGGTTCCACTACCATCCGTTATTCTTACTCCAAATTCAGTTGGATTGGCATTATTTGTACTATTATTACCAATACATTCCATGTTTGGATCTGATTGTTGGTAAAATTCTAGGGAAGAAAGGTTCAATACATCTCCTGCACCTAGATCAATGGACCAAACTAAAGCTGCTCCACTATTATTCACCCAAGTAGGAGAATCCTGATCATCAAAACAGACAAACTCTCCATTGACCCCTCCAGAGGAAGAACAAGAATTGCTGGTTGATCCTAGTCTTTCAATATTACTAACTGAAATAGAAGAGCATCCACCATTATTCGTAGATGATGGTCCCCAACCACCTTCATCTAAACCTCCAGCGTCACAATTTTCCATATCCCAAAGTGCTAATATGGTTGGAGTACAACTACTAGAAGCACCAGAGCAATCTGTAGTTTGACCTGTTACGGCACTAGTCCAAGTGACTGTACCGCAATTATCATTCATTACTGCACCTCCATTATTAGCTATCCATGCATCGTATGCGGCAGTATTACCTGAACCGTCACATTCTACTGTTTCATTTTGGGCTGGAGTTATTAATACTGGATCCGTAGTATCTTGGACAGTTATTACCTGAGTATGGGAAGCTGAATTGCCACAAGCATCTTCAGCATACCAGTTTCTTGTGATTGTGTAATTATTAGATTCACAAGTTCCATTTCCACCTTGGGTATTCGTTTCTGTATAAACTACATCAACAGTATAATTTGTATCAAAAGTTGGATTCGGGTGATTATTTTCATCACAATTATCTGATGCAATAACAGAAGCAGGAGAAGGAATTACATCACTACATTCTATAGTTATATCCCCAGGTAATGAACCTCCCCCACTTACAAGAAGTACAGGATCTGTTGCATCTACTACATTTACTGTTACCGTACCTGTATTACAACAAGATGTTACTTGAAAATCAACACCTGCTGTTCCTGCCACTTCATCTATAGCCCAACAAATATCATATGTAAAAGTATATGTACCACACTGTTGTGGGGTAACATCCCAAGTTCCTGAATTCACTCCTAATGTTCCGCCGCCGCCAGTACTTGGGCCTCCTGTTTGCTGTATATTCTGGAATACTAAATTATCTGTATTAGGGTCAGGTCCTCCGCCCATGCAGAAAGATTGCTGATCTATACATACCCAGACTTGTTCAAAAGGACAAGCTGTTATTAGGGCATGTGGTTGAGGAGTAGGAGATTGACAATCCATCGTAATAGTTTGTGATTGGAATGCCGTGTTATTACAATTATCAGTAGCTGACCATGTTCTTGTTATTGAAGCATTACTACAAGTACCAATAGGATCTCCTGTTTCTCCAACATAAGCAATTGTAACATTGGTATCACAGTTATCTGTAGCTGTTATGTTATTAGGTACTGGAGGAAGTGGTTCTCCACAAACCAAAGTAATATCAGCAGGTATACCTGCCAATACTGGTAATTCATCATCAAATAAATTTAAAGTTAATACTGCTTGATCGTTACAATTAGCATTTCCATCGTTATATACGTTGTATATAACATCTACAACTCCACAACTCAAACTATTGGCTGTAAATGTTATTACTCCTGATGAGTTTATTGTAGCAGTACCTGCATTAGATGGAGAAACGCTAACTATGCTAAATGTTGGGTTACTTAATCCTCCATCATTAGATCCTACATTATATGTAATATCTGTTAGTGTAGGACACTGTGTCAATCCATCATCCACTAAGACAGGAGGGTTGGTCGCATTCATACATACTTCATTAGTATATAGGTAATCACTACAAGATAAAAGTTTAACTCCTTTCCTATAGCAACAACCTACCTGAGTAGATGGAACCCAATAAGAATTATATGGTGAGCCATCAAATAAATCATATTCAACAACTGTCCAAGTATTTCCTCCATCACAGCTTTCTTCCCATGCGTATTCTGCCCAATCCCAACTATCAAAAGCTGGATCTGTATTTACAGGAGGATTATCTGTAGTAATGGAATAACCTGGAAACGGTGCTCCACATATATTTTGATCTTCTAAGATAGTACCCGCATCCAAAAATGGTTCTCGAATGTGAACATCTGAAGCAGTACTCCAATCCCACTCCGAGCAAGAAGAACATCTTACACCTCTTCTGTACCATGTAGATTCTGTAAGGTTAGTAGGGCAATAGTCTACTTGAGATCCATTTCCTGGTACATCTACCCAATCCCAACCAAAATTATCAGGGCTATCAGAAAATTCAGAATTATTTCCAACACCATCTTCTGTTTGAGAGTTTTTCATTTGCCATCTATATTCAGGTACACTTCCATCTGAGCATAAATCTGTAGTACCTATCATACATGGGCTCGCTGGTAATACACAAGGAGTTGTCCCGTCTGGTTCAGTAGTATTCGTCCCCCAACAATCATTTGTATGGTACCATGAATCTACTGTTGGCGTATATGGTCCAGGACCATCTGCGCAAATAACGTGAAGGTTTCTTACATCGTTATCAGCTATGGAGCCAGTTGCACAATTCGTAGCAATAGATTGTGTAGCTGTAGCTGTTAAACCACAATTATCTGTTAGATTCCAAGTCCTAATGATATTACAATCCCCATTAGGGTCCCCTGAATCTGTAAAAGTTATTGCTGGGGTTCCACAATTATCTGATACAGATGGATCAGGGATAGGGTCTCCACAGTTTAAACTTAAAGAAGGTAACACCCCTCCCACAGCTTGTGTAAATACTGGATTTGACTGATCACTGAATTGGTAATAAGTAGAAATAGGAGTTCCCGAGTTACATCCATCCGATACCGTGTACTCTACAGCTAGATAACCATCACAGACTGCTCCATTATAAGTAAAATTACTTAAATTAAAATCAGATGTTACCTCAATCTGACTTGAAGTAGCACATTCATCCTGTGCACAATTTTGTAACGTTTGGATATTATTATTATGCCATGTTGTCAAAATATTCTGAGCGGTAACCAAACTAGGTAAACAATCTTGATACCCATCTAAATTAGGGCATGAACTAATATCCGGTGCATTTGAATCTGTTATAGTGAAGCTATGATCACAAGAAGCTGTATTTCCACAAGCACTTACCGTAAAGAATGTTATTAGATAAGTACCAGCTATACTACCACAAGTAGGATTAAATACAGGATTGCTCGCATTATAATCTGTATAAACATCAATCACTCCACAATCTACAAGAGAGCAAGACATATATTCTGCTGTTTTATCGGCAATCCAAGTTTGGATTTGCTGGTTAGCTGAAATACCAGAAGAACAATCACCTGATCCATTTCCTGTAACATTACAATTCGAGAAATCAAAATTTGCAGAACCATTAAAATCTATTGTCAAAGTTGTTTGACTACTACAATCTCCTTGGCAAGAGCCAGAGTTCAAATCATAAACACCATATGTTATCGTTTGTGTTTGGCAATGGAAACCACCATTACTTTGTGTTCCTGGATTATATGTAATAATTCCATTTGTTGAAATACTTGCAGACCCTTGTGAGGGTTGGGAAACACCTATGATACAATATCCTGTTGTTGCAGGGTTATTCCCATCATTAGATCCTACATCAAAAGTCATTGTTGATTCTGGGCAAACATCAGTTACTGCATCAGGTGTAACACTTGGAGCTGGTGCCACATTCATACAAACTTCATTCGTTGACATCCAAGTTTGGCAAGAAAAGGTTTTACTTTGTCTCCTATAACAACAACCTGCTCCACTGGAAGGAACTGCATAGGTATAACCTGATGCTCCTGAAACCACAGACCAAGTTGCACCTCCGTTACAACTTACCTGCCATCTATGTTCGTCCCAGCTACCCCAAGTATAGTCAGTATAACTAGATGAAGGTGATGCAAGGTTTTCAATTGCATACCCATTAAAATCACCACAAAAATCTTGTGTTGTACCTATAGAACCTGGATCCAGATTTCCTGGTACGTGAACATCACTATCACTAGTTGTCCATTCCCCTGGGCAGCCAATACAACTCACCCTTCTAAAATACCAAGACGACTCTGAAACAAATCCAGGACAATAATCCTCTCCATTAGCACCACTTATAGGGACTTCCGCCCAACCAGTCGCTGCATTTTTTAAGTACCATTGGTATTGCATTCCGTTAGGGCAAGAAGAACCATCTACTGGAGTTCCGTCTAAACATCCGCCATTACAATTTGATGAGGGTATAGCAGCAGTGCAATTTGGAACCCCTGGATTGCACATTACAAATAAGTTAGCAATACCTCCTGGGTCTAAGAACGAAGGACAACAATCCTCTTCTGCTATTGTAATTGCCCGAACAATCGTACACCCATCTCCACTATCTGTTACTGTAACAGAATAAGTTCCTCCATCTAAATTAAATCTAGTTTTTCCTGTAAAACCGTCACTCCAAGCATATGTAAGTGTTCCCTTTTCTCCTGTAACATCAACATCAATAAACCCCTTACTTGTACAATCGTATGTATGAGTGTCCGTTATTGCTAAATCACACTGAGCATTCAATACAGTAAAGGAAAAACTAAATAGGAATCCAATGGTACAAACAAACCATTTTTTCAGCTTGGATGGATCTACTTTAGAAGTAGAATGATTCCAACGTGAGTTTTGGTTTGTTATTCCAAATAAATTCTGTAATGTAGTAGTAAAATTAGTCTTCATAACCAATCAGGTGTTAGTAAAAAAATCTCAGTTCTGTTTAATTCTTAGTTGTGACTTAGTATTTGGCTCTTGGTCATTTTATTAATTGCAATATTTAGCATTAAAAAAATAAAGCCAACATAATTTTCGTCACAAGTATTAAGCCAACATGATAAAAAAAGCTAACATGTCCGATTTTATTAACAAAAAAAGTTAACAACAAAACATAAAAGCCTGATTATCAGCAATAAATTAGTATTTCAAGTGTAACCTAAAATTCGTTAGGTATAAAAATAAATCCATATCTTTTCCTTCGGTTACAATTAAGAACACATAAGAAAAAAACATAAGACATAAAGAACTACTTATCAAAAAAGTAGACCTCTATTGACATATAAAGGGGAAAATAAAGACGGGACAATAATGTGCAAAACCTTGAAAACAAGGTGTTTATTCAATACAAACATACGATATTTCCATAAAAACATTCACTTTTAGGCTAACAAATATGCTGTAAAAAGTAGCGTTAACAAATCGAGCCAAGTAAATTTCACATAAAAGACTAACTACCAAGAAACTACATGTTAAAAAAAACTAAAATACTCTTTCAGTAATTATTTTTCCATGTCACAAAAATAAAATATCAACACTTGCATGGGAAAATTAGATTTTTTCATTCTAAAAAAATTAAAATTGTAACTGATTTTAGTTCTACAATACCCAATTGAACAGTACCTTATTGTATATAAATAGGCTCACTCAAGTGATTACTTCCACTCCTTTGACGTGGAGCAAACTGTTGCAAATACTCGCCGATGCTAAGACATCGACTTCGTTTTGCACCTCGTCCTAATCCAAATGGGCAAACATATCCAATACGAAATACATTATTCAGTTGCGTATTAATCAAAAAAGTGCTTGTCTAAAAAATAAGAACAACTATTTCCCACAAGCCTAGCAAACATAAAATATTTCATTTCGGACTTCTATTACATGAGGGAGTAGGCAATAAATAGACTACCAGAATTGACGCAGGAAATTTATTGTTAATCAAGGCGAAAAACGTAGGGATAGCCCATAACTATCACGAGGCTTTTAACGACGAGTAACGATAAATTAACAAGTCAAAATGGGTAGGTTGTATTTTGCCTACTCCCTGAAGAAACACTTATAAAACAAAAAACCGGCATCATTTTAAAATGATGCCGGTTATATATTAATATAAGGAATTTTTCAGCCCTTATAATCTTCCTCCGTCATGTTCATCTTGCCATACTTTCAATTCGTCCCATTTTCCTTCAGCGCACATTTTGGATTGTAAGGGCCAAGAAGCAGGGTTATGCATGGTATAACGGCTACCTGCCGCTGTAAGGATTTCTTGGATTTTGGAAACCTCTGTTTCTGCCAATTGGGCAAACGTCTCTATTCCCGCATCCTTGATGAGTTGGCTAATCTTAGGTCCGATTCCTTCTATCTTTCTGAAATCATCGGGTTTTCCTTCTGCTTTCTTTTTTGCTTTGGGAGCCGGCTTGACTTCTTCTGGCTTTTCTTCCACTACAGGAGCTGCTGCCAAAATCGTTTCCTCTGCAGGAGTTTCTTCTTTCTTAGGTTTAGCGACCTTAGCTTTAACAGCTTTCTTTGGAGCTATTTTCATCGGCTCTCCACCTTCAGGAATGATAGCAACATATGTTCTACCCTTTCTTCCTTTCTTAAAGCTTACTGCTCCATCCACTAATGCATGAAGGGTGAAATCTTTTCCCATCCCTACATTCTCTCCTGGGTGGAATCTTGTTCCACGTTGGCGAATGATGATATTACCGGCTATAGCTGCCTGACCTCCGAAAAGTTTTACACCGAGACGTTTACTATTACTGTCCCGTCCGTTATCCGTACTACCTACACCTTTTTTATGTGCCATTTTCTTTGTATTTAGATACTAGATTCTAGGTTCTAGATTCTAGGCTATTTTAAAATTTGATTCTTAGGCTTTGAATTATACCTAAACAAAAGCCTATTTAGTTGTTTTTAGTTCCCAAGTTATCCAGCAATGCTGTCAATCTTGATTTTGGTGAATGACTGGCGATGCCCTTTCTTCTTCTTATATCCTTTACGACGTTTCTTTTTGAAGACGATCACCTTATCTCCTTTTACATGCTCTAAGATGGTAGCATTGACAGCGGCACTCCCTAAAGTAGGTGTCCCTACTTGTACAGTACCTCCATTTTCTACCAAAAGCACCTTATCGATTGAGAGGTTATCGCCCTCTTCTGCGTTGAGCCGGTGGACAAAGATCTCCTGACCTTCCTCTACTTTAAACTGCTGACCGGCAATCTCCACAATTGCAAACATTGATACTAAATTTTAATGGTTTCTTTAAAAAGTGGTGCAAAGATACGATTCTTAATGAATTTTTCAAATAATGTATTCGCTTAATTTTAGCTTTCCTTTACAATCAACCACAAGCTCGGAATATGGTCTGATCCTTAAATTAGGGACAGCTTTCAAGATTCCTTGAAAGCTGTCCCTAATGATAATCTTCTACTTCGTTGAGTCTTATGGTTCGCAGACAAATATATTATCTACTCTGTATGTTGTTGTATTTGTTGCTGAATTTCCTTCATATTTGAAAGCAACGTGCCCTGTTCCTCCTATGGGAAGTGACACATCCCCAGATGATACCCTTACATAGTTATCTGTTGAACCATCCGCCAATGTAGGATCCAAGGCTGTCCAAGTAGCCGTAGTCACATCACCAGTAAAATCATTCGATACCCATACAGATAATCCATCATGAGCCCAGAATGCAAGTTCTGATTCGAAGTTCAGGATTTTCTGGGTACTCAAATCCAATTCGGGCGAAACCAACCAAGTTTCATTGCTCGGTGAATCCGCTTGGTATGACTGCATGCTTGCAAAAACATCACCTTGATATTCTCGATATATCCAAGTTTCCGTCCCTACTACTGCAACATTCGTCCAGCCTGCTTCGCTAACGGGATCGTATTGGGTTCCTCCTGTGAAATTTTCATCTACATCGCAACCTTCAACCGGAGGCTCAATAACTGCACATGGATCCGAAATGGTAGATGAACACCTTGTATCAGTCATACTTGCTACATCCCTTGGGTCTCTGATATATAATTGTAAGGTATTACTAAAGGTTCCTAATATACCGGTTACTTCACCATTACCTGAAGGTGTTAATTCTCCTGCAAAATTAGAGTATCCACTCGTCCTAAGAATTATAGTGTTCCCACTACAATCTTTTACATACCTATCCAATGACTGAGGTGGGTTAGAGACATTATCCGCAAAGGGTACGTCTGTTTCCCCACTGGAAAATTCTACACCTTTTATAGTAACAAGTTGGTTAACCATGTCGGTATCCAATTCGCAAATATAATCGGCTTGGAAAGGAGTAAAATATTCTTCTCTCAATCCTCTTACTATATAATTATCCACTAAATTTTTTTGGATTCCTATTAAGCGTCCTGTATCATCTATGCTGCCACCCAATTCATAGGAGTCAAAATATTTATCCAAATAAAGTCCTCGGCAATTAATCCACAATTGTCTGCCTATGGGGTATTCATTATTGAAATCCGTGAATTCCAATTTCACCACAATTCCACCAGTAGCATCTTCAATTACCATTTCCTTATAAAAATTACCGGAAGCATCATCGGCAGTGACTACCCCTCCTATAATCAAATCATCAACGATAGGAATTATATCAAAACCGGAATGTAGGTTCTTCACTTGGGCTATTGTCGAATTCGATTCATAATCTGTAATTCCCCCATCCCTCGGCGGCTCATCAAAATCCTGATCGACACAAGAATTAATTGATAAAATAAATACAGAAAATATGATGGCTAAAATTGAAAAATCAAATGTTTTTTTCATTTTAAATTATTTTAGAAAATTAATCGCAAAATTTGATTGATTAATAAAAATGTAATTCGAATAAATTCAAAAAATATATTAAATAATAATTTAATACCTAAATGTTATGCTTGCAAAATAATTAATTCCATAAGCGTAATAATATCTACTTGGAAATCTATTTATATTTTCATCTGCAAATCTGGATTGTTCAAAACCTCCGGTAATGAAATTTTTATTATTTAAGACATTACTCACTCCAACATTTAAATAAATAAAATAATCATTTTTTATTTTAAAAGATTTCCCTCCGAATAAATCCAAGGAAATCTGTGAATTCAATTTTTCTTGTTTTATTGTTGACTCCCAATCCGCAGATTGATAAGCAACATTTTCCACTGCTTCCGCTGTCCTTCTGTCCGGATTAAAATTCAAATACATTTCATTAAAATAACTGAAATTCACATTGGCGAACCAATATTTTGGAGAACTGTAACTCAATCCTATATTAAATGCTTGTTGAGGTGTTCCTGCTATATAAAAATTCTCTTGGTAAACTGTCCTTCCATCGGCAACTAATTCGGATGAATTATCCTGTGAAATAAATGCCTTCGGACGACTCGTATAAGTATACTGCCCAATAGAAGCGACAGCATGTGCGGATAGCCCCGCCATAATTTTTGCTTCCCCTGCCAATTCAATCCCAAAATGCTGTTTATCAATGCCATTCAATGTAAAGTTAACAAAGGCTTGTTCGCCATCATGGTAAAAGCTCCTTGTACTTATCCCATCTTCAAACTTCGTATAATAGGCAGTTGCCCTCGCTTTAAAACCGGGTGATTTCAAATGATACCCTCCTTCTGTGGTCATTATTTTTTCACTAGTCAAATCAGGTGCTAATTCATCCCTTGTCCTAGGAGAAAGATACGCATTCCTATATGATGGCGGACGCTGTGAATATCCTGCATTTGCAAAAATATAATTCCGTCCGTTTATCTTATATGTCAATCCTGCCTTAGCTGCCAAATCCAAGAAATTCTGCTTTTCAGAATCACCTAAAGAATTATCTGGGAAACGACCATTTCTAAAATGCCCCGTTCTCCAAAACTGAGTTCTTCCGGCATTTAAGGACATAAATACATCTACCTTATCCAAATTAATTTGTTGCTGAACCCACACTCCAGTCTTATTAATATTCGAATCATAACTATAGCCAAAAGAATCACCTTCCCTAACAACTTTATTAGGATTGTCCACATCATTTTGCAAGACTCCGGGATCATTAGGAAAATCCCTTTCAGAAAAACGATCCACGTCCAAATAATAGTCACCACCTAACAAATCATTGACTACTTTATGATTTTTTGTTTTTTGCCAACGGTAAAAATATCCTGCACTTATCTTAATATTATCGCCATAAGTTTTATTTAAAACAATATTTAAATCTGCTTTTTTCTTATCATATCTTCTTTCTTCAACAATATACCTTGAACGGATTCCGGTAACGGTTTCTCCCTCGACACCATTGACATTTTCAACAGTTTCCTCAGGAGAAAACCAATTCGTATTATATAATGTTTCCCAATCAATTTGTCTTAGGTTTTCATCCATTTCCATTGCGGAATACAATTCTGCGGCAGCAGCATCATCTTCTACATAACTTGGCAAATAACGGTAATAATCCGGTCTTGGATCCCTGGCATTATTCCAGTCCAAAGCAGTCGAACCGTTGTTCCCGAATTGGTAAGAAACGGAAGTGCTTAATCTCATTGTTTCATTCACTTTCCACTTATGTTGTAAAATGGAAATCGGCTGGTGTGTTTTTCCTACTTTCGCATTTCTTTTTTCTCCATTCTGGTATCCCCAGTTCGGATTGTAAGTATTATCATCTGCGATGTCATACATTTCCTGTACTGACGCACTGGACTTTCCTCTTTTATTTGGAGCACCAAAAACATTAAAGGCAATGGATTGGTTTGAAAATTCCTTCTCCACTCCTAAAAAATATGACCAAGCATCATAGAAAGTTCCATTCACATATCCTTCATCCGCCCATCTCCTCGAACCGGAGAGCGATACTGCCCATCCATTCTTCAAGGTTGGGGTATATACTGCCATTATTCTATGGAAATAAGACCTATTTGAACTTGCGTAACTAATCCTTGCTTGTTTCATTTGTGCAGCAGCACCTATATTAACATTAGTGGCGCCATTTATCCCGCCATGTGTAAATTCTGAGGCTGAAAGTCCGAAGGTGGCCTCCCTCCTTCTAAATACGTCATTCAACCCTCCCCAAGCACTCCAATAAGTACCACCTGTTTCCAAATCATTCATATTCGAGCCATTGATGAAGATTTCAGAATTATTATTATCATAGCCCCTTATCTTAAATCTGGAAATACCCCAATTGAATGCAGCCGTACTAGAGAAAATATCCCTAGAAGCTGTTAGCATTCCCGAAACATTCTCAAAGTCGTCGTCTGCTTCCAGTTCTGATTCGGAAAGGCTTAAAATTGGGATATTATTAGTTGTTTCAGGAATGGAATCTTTTTGGGTACTTTCTTCCTGTGCTTGTATATTTGAAATAAAAAAGAAAAGGAAAAGTAGTAAAGGAAAGTGCTTCATATTTCAATATTTTACTCAAAAATAGAGATTTGCCATGTCATTTTTAACATGTGAGAAGTTAAATAAGGTAAAATTAATGTAATCTTTACATGATTTAGCAATTTCTTAGGATAAATAACGTCCGCTAATAGATATATTTGAGGCAAAATCATATCAATGAAACAGATTACTATCTTATTACTCTCTACCTTACTTATTGTAAATCAATCTTTTGCACAAAAAGAAAAGCAATATAAAGTAAGTATTATCGGCTTTTATAACTTTGAAAATCTTTTTGATTTAGAAGATGATCCTGACACTAGGGATGAAGACTTCACCCCTTCCGGAAGGAATCAATGGACAAAAGAGAAATATGATATTAAGATGGGCAATCTTGGGCGGGTTATCTCCGAACTGGGAACAGAGCTTACCCCTGACGGAATTGCCATTTTGGGAACTGCGGAAGTTGAGAATAAGAAAGTGCTGGAGGATTTAGTCCAACAAAAAGCAATCAAGGATAGGAATTACCAGATTGTACACCAAGATTCTCCTGATTTTCGGGGAATTGATTGTGCTTTGCTTTATAATCCCAAATATTTCAAGGTGGAAAGCTATGAGGCACTGAAATTGGTTTTGAAAACGCCTAAAGGCGAATTGGAAACCAATGATGAAGGCGAGCCTAGAACAACCAGGGATGTTCTTTATGTCTATGGATTCCTTGATGGCGAACCTGTACATATTATGGTGAACCACTGGCCCAGTAGAAGAGGTGGGGAAAAAGCTACCCAACACAAAAGAAATGCAGGTGCCATGCTTTGCAAAGAAAAAATGGATGCCATCAAGAAAAAAGACCCTAATGCAAAGATCATCGTCATGGGGGATATGAATGATGATCCGACCAGTCCCAGCATAAAGAAAATATTGAAAGGTAAAAAGACAGAGGAACAAGTAGGTGAGGATGATATGTTCAATCCTTATTATGCTCCCTTTAAAAAGGGAATTGGCACATTAGCTTATCGTGATGCTTGGAGTTTGTTTGATCAAGTTTTGGTGAGTCCATCTTTATTGAAAAAAAACCACAAGGATGGTTTCTTCTTCCACAAGGCTAATATTTATAATAAAAAATATTTGGTTCAGAAAGATGGTAAATATAAAGGCTATCCTTTCAGAACTTTCAGCTTTAGTGTTTTCCAAGGCGGATTTTCTGACCACTATCCTGTTTATAATGTCTTTTTGAAAGAAGTGAAAGCTCCGTAATCCCACACTGCTAATTAAAAAATAAAAAGCACTGCACCTTAAAAAAGGTACAGTGCTTTTTATTTTCCTTGGGCTTGCTTTGGAATTTCGACTAAAGTCAAATTGCTACAGTATGTCTTTATAATTAGCAATTTTTGTAGATTTGCGGCTAAATAATACACCATGGGAATCTTTTTGGCTTCCTTTGGGTTTTGGTGCTAAAGTAAAATGTAATTCTTATGGATTTTATTGATGAATTGAAATGGCGTGGCATGCTCCATGATTTGACGCCAGGAGTAGAAGAAGAACTGAAAAAAGGAAAATGTGTAGGCTATATTGGCTTTGACCCTACTGCCCCTTCCTTGACCATAGGAAATTATGTGCAAATCATGCTTTTGACCCTTTTCCAAAAATCGGGACACCAACCTATCGTCCTTATGGGCGGTGCGACTGGTCGAATCGGCGATCCTTCTGGCAAGGATGAGGAAAGACAATTGAAATCATTTGATGAATTGGATAGCAATTTGAAATACCAACAGGAATTGATGTCCAAATTCCTTGATTTTGAAAATGAGGACAACAAGGCTATCATTGAGAATAATCATAATTTCTACAAGGATATGAATGCTCTGGATTTCCTTAGGGATGTGGGCAAAAGCATCACTGTGGGTTATATGATGGCTAAGGAATCCGTAAAGCGTAGGATAGAAAAAGGCTTGTCATTTACGGAATTCAGTTACCAATTGATACAAGGTTATGATTACCAATGTTTGTATGAAAATTACAATTGCCGTATCCAAATGGGCGGTTCCGACCAATGGGGAAACATTACGACTGGTACAGAATATATACGGAGGAATCTTCAAGGAAAAGCTTATGCCATTACAACTCCCCTGCTCACAAAAGCTGATGGTTCCAAATTCGGAAAATCTGAGAAAGGAAATCTTTGGATAGATCGGAAATTTACTTCGCCTTATGCTTTTTACCAATTTTGGCTGAGTTGTGACGATAGGGACTTACCTAAATTCATTCGCTTTTTCACCCTCCGATCCAAGGAGGAAGTGGAAGCTTTGGAAGCGGAATTTTTGGAAAATAATCCGAACCATTTGAAGGAATTATTGGCAGAAGAATTGACAGAAAGAATTTATTCCAAGGAAGAATTACAATCCGTAAAGGATGTTACGAATTTGCTTTGGAATAAAAAGGCGAACAGGGAACAATTGCTTTCATTGGATAAGAATTCCTTGGACATGATCGTGGGAGAATTGAAAAGTTTTGTCATTCAAAAAGACTTGCTAAGCAATGACCTGAACATACTTGACCTATTAGCGGATCATACGGACATTCTTGCTTCCAAAGGAGAAGGCAGACGGGCGATTAAAAATAATGCCATTTCTATTAATAAGGAAAAAGTGGCTTCGCATGAATTTAATTTGACGGCAGATATGTTGCTTCACGATAAATTCATTATGGTGGAAAATGGGAAAAAGAATAAATATATGTTAGTGGTGAAGTAAGAAGCTATTTTAATTAATACTTGAAAAGCAATGCAATAAAATGCATTGCTTTTCTTTTTTTTGTTAATATTATTAGTTTATTGAAGTTGAAAAAATAATATTCAATTTTAAATATTGCATTCCATTAAAAAGCGAGTACTTTTGTAAGTACTTGAATATCATAAATTGATATGATATTTTCATATTTAATATTCCATTTTTTAATTGTTTTAGTGTGAGGCATTTTTTTGAGGGTGTTTTTATTTTGGCAATCCTATTGTTTTTATTTTCTGCTTGTAATCCATCTGTCCAAGCAGATTTACCTTCCTTACCCAAATCCAATTCGGCTATTAATATAATGGTCAATATGTCCCAAATGAGCATTAGGGAATCTCCTAGCATAACTGCGGAACAAATTGGCATTGCGAAAATGGGCAGCCAAATGCCTTATGCAGGAGAAATGACCGATTTCTCAACCAAGATTAAATTGGGTGGTGTCTGGTATGATGAACCTTGGATTTCCATCAATACTCCCGAAGGTGATACGGCTTGGATTTATGGCGGCGGTGTTATATTCAAGGGAGATGACAGTGAAGAACTTTCCGAGATACTTTTACAAAAACGGATGAAAGCATTTTTCGGTAAACTCGCAGACGACATAGCAACTTACAGGGAAAATTATGCCAATGCCAATACTTCTAAAGAATTTGCAAATGTGTTTCATGAGGGGGAGGAATTAAGGGATCGTTTGGTGGAAATATTGGAACAAAAAATCCCAACCGCAGAAACTGAAAACCTTCCCGATATTTTTTGGATAGAAGATATTCTCCCCGGCTATGTGGTAGAATTGGTAGCAGAAGGAAGCCAATATTTTTTATTTAAGGATTTCAAACAATTATATGCCAAAGCCAGGCAAACAAAGGGTGAAGAAGACGACATCTTTACAGATTTGGGGTTGGAAGTTTATTCGAGGGATAGTATAGAATATTTTTATCCGAGTTGGTTCATACAAACTTGGGATTACGGAGGGCATTCCCTTTTGGGAAGTGGAAAACATAATGATGTCATTGCATTGGCAGATGAGGTAATGGATATGACGGATTTATTTAAGGAAGACATAGATGTTTTCAAAACCGAAATCATCAGGGATATTACCCATCCGCAAATTACTTACTGGAATCCACAAAATAAAATCCTCTCAGAATTAGATTCTATCCTTTCATTGGATTACAATATTCTTACAAAAGAAGACTTGGTCGCATTGGAAGCCAGACAATCACAATTTTTAGATGCCTCCCAAAATGGAATCGAATTGAATGTAAGGAGCGGTGAATAATTTTTTGGAATTAAAAACTTTGAATATTTTTTACCTTATATTGCAATATTATTCTAATAAATAGCAACAACATGACTCCAAAACATCTAACGACTATTCTGATGTTAATTCTATTTTCAATTAATATCAATGCCCAAGCAGAAATTATTTATTTCGAAAATCCTTCCTACGAAGATGTTCCGAGAACCAGCACCATAGCAAAAGATTGGCATGCTTGTAATTTCGTAGGGCAATCTCCTCCAGACATACAGCCCGGACATTTTAATGTGTATAAAAAAGCTTATGACGGAAACACATATGCAGGGTTGGTAAGCCGTGAAAATGGTACTTTCGAAGTACTTATGACGGAATTAAAAAGTGAAATGATAAAAGGGCAATGTTATGAATGGGTCATTTATTTGGCTCAGTCTAATAATTATTTAAGTTTAAGCAAAGTAAGCAAGGTAGAAGAAAATTTTAATCATCCCGTGGATATTACAATAAATGGAGCAATGGAATACGACTGCATAAACATGCATCCATTGGCTACTATAAAAGGTATAAAACAACAAAACGATTGGACGAAATACAGGTTCAAATTTGTTGCAAAGGAGGCTTACAAATATCTTATTATTACTGTCAGTCCTTCTGATTTAACAAATCCGACAAACGGGCATATATTACTGGATCATTTCCATCCTATAATCCCTATAGAATGTGGAAGTCAGAAAATAACTGCAAAAATAAATAAGGAAGAAGGATTACTTGAACCACTTAATTCATTAAATACTTTAGAAGAAAAAATAAAGTATTTAATTGACCAATTAAATTTCGATGATTTATATGAAAAACCATACTGGGATTATCAATTATACTTAGACAAAAGTGGCAATTATAAATATGAAAATATTTATTGGAAAAAATTAGTGGAAATTTCTTTTTCACTAGATAAGAAGAAATTATATTTCATTTTTAATGATGAAAACTTTCAAGGTTCAAGAAGTGATAGGGCAATGAAATATTTAAAAAAGACTTCTTCTTTAAATAAAAGAAGAAATAAAAATTTAATCATGAAACAGTCTTCTGATTACCTTAAGAAAAAACCTTTTAAAGAAAGTAAAATTCTAAAAAAGGGAAAAATAATTGTTGCCATAAAGTAAAAAATAAACCTCCTTTCCACTATTCCTTTTTTAATAAAAAACAAGCCACTACAAATCAAGATTGTAGCGGCTCTAATAGTTTATTTGTTGGCATTCAATTCTTAATTCCCACCAAACAATTCATCTAAATAATATTCTCTTGTTTCTGAATTATAATTATCCTTACACTCTCCATGACCTTCTCTCATTAGACTCTTGCAAACACCATCTGAAAAAGCTTCATTATAATGATCCCTATTCAAATAACAATGTCCTAATTCGTGGAATAAAATAAGTTCCTTATTGGTAACATTTGCAGTTGCCCAAAAATCCGAATCCATAATGATGTGATGAAAAGAATTCATAGCATCTGTCGTACAAGATCCTGCGGCTGACCCATTCTCAATTTTTTCTATGACACCAGTCATTTCAGCAGCGATTAAATCTACATTTACGCCCCGTGCTTGTCCTTCCTTTTCAAAATTCTCAAAATAAATCCAAAGCCGTTCATCAACACCCGGATAGGATTTCGTGGCGACCCCAACATCCAATCCTCTGCCATCTCCAACGATTATATAAGAGTCTCCTCCTTCATCTTCCAGGCAAGAAGTCATTCCGACAAATAAAAACAATAGGGTTAATACTGCGTAAAAATTAATTTTTCTTGGATAATTCATTTTGTAAAAATTTATGGTGAAGTCGAAATACCATTAATCCAACTTCGGTTAGCTAATCGAGTCAGCTTATCCATAATCTTTGAATGATTGCTTTTGTAAAAAACACATTAGTAAAGTGTTCAATATATTTACGCCAACTTATCCTTAGAGTTTCCCGACATTATCCTGTAAAAAATTATTTATGTGACATGATTTTTTATTAATAACGAATAAAATTGCTATAAAAACATTATCCAAAAGCATTTAAAATGCTATATTATCAGCTAGATAGAATTATAAAAACCATTAAATAAAAAATTAGTTTAGGGTGGCTGTGTATCAAAATAATTGAATATTTAGATTTAAAATTATAGAATAAAAAAAGGGAACAAAGCATAGCTTCATTCCCTTTTTCACATTAAAATATTCTCAATTTTATTTCTCGTCCAAAAATGCATAACGATAATCCTTAGCCGGAACAAAATTCTCCTTGATTGTCCTTGGAGAAACCCAACGGTATAAATTCAGAATAGAACCTGCCTTATCATTCGTACCGGAAGCCCTTCCTCCTCCGAATGGCTGTTGCCCTACTACCGCTCCTGTCGGTTTATCATTGATATAAAAATTACCTGCGGAATGCCTCAATTTCCTTGATGCCAATTCTGTGGCATATCTATCATTGGAAAACAAGGCTCCCGTAAGTGCATAAGGAGAAGTGCTATCCACTACGCCTAATATTTCCTCAAAATCCGCATCCTCATATACATGAATCGTAAGAACCGGCCCGAAGATTTCCTCACACATGGTCGTGCTATCTGTCGTCTTGGATAAAATAACAGTCGGTTCTATGAAATAACCCTCTGATTTATCATATTTCCCTCCCATGATGACTTCTGCATCCGGATTTTTCTTGGCTTCCGCTATATAATTGGAAATCTTATCAAATGCCCTTTCGTCAATTACTGCATTGACAAAATTTGTGAAATCCTCCGGATTTCCCATTTTAATAGATTTCAAATCTTCTCTTAGATATTTCTCCACATCATTCCAAAGACTCTTTGGAATATAAGCCCTTGAAGCGGCCGAACATTTTTGTCCTTGGAATTCAAAAGCACCTCTAGTCAGTGCCACAGCGACTTCTTTGGCATTGGCGGAAGCATGGGCGAGTACGAAATCCTTTCCTCCTGTCTCCCCTACTACCCTTGGATAAGCATTGTATTTTGAAATATTAGAACCTATTACTTTCCAGATATATTGGAAAACAGATGTGCTTCCCGTAAAGTGCAAACCTGCAAATTCCGGATGTTCAAAAATGATGTCACCCGCTACCGGTCCGTCTGTCAATATCAGATTGATAACACCCGGAGGAACTCCCGCTGCTTCGAATACTTCCATAATCACTTGTGCAGAATAAATCTGGGTTTCTGCCGGTTTCCATACTACGGTGTTGCCTAACATGGCTGGGGCAGCACATAAATTAGCCGCAATGGAAGTAAAATTAAATGGCGTAATCGCAAATACGAATCCTTCCAACGGACGGTATTCCATCCTGTTCCAAATCAATGGTGCGCTTTCAGGTTGCTGTGCATACATATCAGACATGTATTGGACATTGAAACGGAAAAAATCACATAATTCACATACGGCATCTATTTCTGCCTGGTATGCGTTTTTGGATTGTCCCAACATGGTAGCCGCATTCATCCTCGCTCGGAATGGTCCCGCCAATAAATCCGCTGCACGAAGAAATATCGCTGCCCTATCTTGCCAAGGCATTTCTTCCCAATCCTTTTTTGCCGCCAAAGCAGCATCTATGGCTTGGTGCACATGAGACGAATCTCCCTTGGAATAATGTCCTAGCAAATGTTTGATTTCGTGTGGAGGATATATCGGTAATTTATTATCCGTATATACTTTTTTCCCACCGATATACATGGGAATATCCCATTTTTCGGATTTCAATTGTTTAAGGGCTTTCTTCAATTCCAGCTTTTCAGGAGAACCCGGAGCGTAGCTGAGTACGGGTTCATTCATCGCTACTGGAACTTCAAAATATGCATTGGACATAACTATATGGTTTTAATTATTTTAGATATTATCACGAATTCCTCTTTCATAAAAAATAATTCGTAATAATGCCTATTAGAGCTTGTTTAAATCGAACCGCAAAGGTATGAATTTATATTCAATCTATATCTTCATTCCTTCCGGTAAAAATGGAGTAGCATCTCCGCCGCCTTTTATGATTTCCCGCACTATGGTTGATGAGAAATGGGAATATTGGGGTTCACTGATAAGGAAAATCGTTTCCAGTCCTCCTCCGACTATAGAATTCAATTGGGAAATTGTTTTTTCATAATCAAAATCCGAAGCATTCCGCAAACCACGAAGCAAATATTCCGCTCCGACTTTCTGACAATAATGTGCTGTCAAACCCTCGTAGGCTTCCACGATTACAGAATCATCTTTTTTGAAGACTTCATTGATCCATTCCATTCTCTGTTCCAAGGAGAAAAGGTATTTCTTTTGGGAATTACTCCCAATGGCTATGATTATTTTATCAAAAAGAGGAATCGCTCTTTTGACCAATTCTTCATGTCCTTTTGTAAACGGATCGAATGATCCCGGAAATACTGCAGTTTTCATTTTCCTTGTTTTGAATTGATTGTGTAAAATGCAATAGCATTTAGATATTAGTATTTAGACTTTAGACAATTCATATTAATCGGATGGCTTTCTACGAAATCCATTATAAATCTAGGTACTAAAGTCTAAATACTAATATCTATTTTTAAATCATCCTACACTTTTCAGTCAGCCAATTTATTTCATCTTCATCTGATAATAATGGTTTCACCTTAGCCAAGACTTCACGATGGTAGGCATTCAACCAAGAACGTTCTTCTATTGTCAACATTTTCCTATCCACTAGGTTCAAATCGATTGGGAATAAAGTCAGTGTATCGAATTTAAGGAATTTCCCAAAACCATTATTCCCGGATTCTACTGCCAATATTAGATTTTCAATCCTGATTCCATATTCGTCCCTTATGTAAAGTCCCGGTTCATTGGAAGAAAACATTCCTTCATGAAAGCTTTCCAAATACCTACCTACTTGGTTCGGTCCTATTCCTTGTGGTCCTTCATGTACATTGAGGAAAAATCCTACACCATGACCTGTTCCATGTCCGAAATTCAAATCTTGTTTCCAAAGATATTGACGAGTCAATGTATCTAATTGGATGCCTGAAGTGCCTTCGGGAAAATGTTGGGTCGCCAAGGCAATATGCCCTTTTAAGACCAAAGTAAAATGTTCTTTTTCCTTTGCCTTGACATTTCCTAGGGAAACTGTTCTGGTGATGTCTGTCGTACCATTATGGTATTGTCCTCCGGAATCCAAAAGCAGGATGCCATCATTTTCCAAATAGGCACAAGTATCCGGCATTGCCCTATAATGGACTATGGCACCATTTCCCTTGTAACCAACAATGGCAGGAAAACTTTCGCCATAATAATCGCTTCCAAGCTTTCTGTACTCAATCAATTGCTCCGCAACTTCCACTTCGGAAATCTTCCGATGTTCCAATTCCTTTTCCAGCCACCTGAATAATTTTAATAATGCGACCGCATCTTTTGCCATTGCATCCTTGATATGCGCAACTTCGGTTGGATTTTTTATTGCCTTGAGCAATGTGGAAATTGTCTGCCCTTTCATGATGGTACATCCATCCGGAATCGCATCATATAAAATCGCATTAAGATTACTTGGATTGATTAATATTTTATAAGCTTCATTTAAACCCGAAATAAAATGTGAAACAGAATCATAAGCCCTGATTTGAATCCCATCATTTTGTAATAAGGTTTTAAGTGCTTCGGGAATTTTATTTTCATCAATAAACAAATACGCCTTTTCTTTTTCTACGAGACAATAAGAAATCGCTACGGGATTGGATTCCACATCATAACCACGAATATTCAATAGCCAAGCGATGTCGTCCAATGTTGTTATTAAATGTCCGTCCGCTTCTCCCATTCCGGCCCTAACTTCCGCCAATTTTTCTGCCCTGCTTTTTCCTGCGAATTTCACATCATGTTCGAATACCGCAGCCGTAGGTAATGCCGGTCTGTCATTCCATACCCCAATGAACAAATCCTTTTTGTATTCCAATTCCAAGTGGGCTGCATTCAGTTTCTTTTCTAATGCATTGATACCTGCCATCGAAAAGTTAGCACCATCACAAGCTACGAGTTGTCTTGCTTCCAATTTAGCAATCAGCCAATCTTCCATTGTCGGAACTTCCGGTTCGCCTTGTTTCATCAATGAAATCCCTGTTCCTTCGAGCTGTTCTGCTCCTTGGAGAAAATACCGGGAATCCGTCCACAATGCGGCATCGTGCAGGGTAATTGCGATTTGTCCCGCCGAACCTGTAAATCCGGAAATCCATTCGCGGCATTTCCAATAATCTGCAACGTATTCGCTTTGGTGGGGATCACTGCTAGGGATAATGTAGGCATGAATTCCTTCTTGCTCCATTATGATCCTTAATTTTTCTATTCTTTCTTTTATTGTCATATGAATTGAATATATAATCTTAGGGGATAGGAAATAAATGATTGTTTTAGCTAGGAGTAAAGATAGCTATTAGTCTAATTATTTCAATTGCATTTCTCTTTTATCATTTAAAATGTAATTTCATTCCTTCATGAGAGGGATTGAATCCCAATTTTTCATAAAATGCAATCGCTTCGGGTCTCTTTTTATCACTTGTCAATTGCAAAAGATGAGCGTCTCTTTCTTTTGCCCGATTGATTGCCCATCTGAATAATTTTTCCCCAAGCCCAATTCCACGATGGTCTTCCCTGATTCTTACGGCTTCTATTTGGGCTCTTATTCCGCCTTGGTAAGTTAGGTATTGGATAAAGCTTAATTGTAAGGTTCCGATGATTTCATTTTGCTCATTTTCTAAGACTATCAACTCTTGTTTTTCATCCGAATCAATTTTTTCAAATGCTTGGTAATATTTTTCGGGTAAAGGATCTTTACAATCCTCTCTCAATTTGCCCAATTTATCATTCGCTAACATTCTAATGACTGCCGGAATATCTTCTTTTTTGGCTCTTCTAAAGTCCATATTTAGTCCTTTTTGATAAAAATCTATAAAATATTAAAGCTTTTGTAATAAATATTTAACATATTACTTAAAATAATATCTATTGGCATTCCTTTTGTTGAGTGAAATCTAAGTAGATTTTTGGATTTGACATTTTGCAAATAACATACTCTATCCAAACAACTTCTGACATAACTGACAAAACGAAAACCAAACACAATTTATAACATAAGCACTTAAAGATGAAAACCAGTATAATTGCATTTGGCATTGCTTTAATGATGTTGGGGATGGGAGCCTTTGGCATAATCAAAATGGATGAGGTCAAGCAGCAGAAAAAAGTTTTGGAAAGGAAAGAGTTCGAGATTAAGGAATTGAATCTCCTCATAGATGAAGAAATCGTACGTTCCGACATATTAGAATCCGATAATCAGATTTTACAAGATAGTATTGTGGAACTGAATTCGATTATATTTACCCTACGGGAAGAATTACGAGCCAAGGATGAAAAAATCGCCTACCTCAAAGGAAAAATCAAAAGGCGGGATGTATCCATTCAGGATTTGAAAGATGAGATTACCTTGCTCTATAGGAAACAGCATCTGGATAAAAATGCCATTGCCGAAAAGGAAAAAGAAATCCAGAGATTGAAAAATGAAAAGGTCGCAGCACAAGCGAGTTATAAAAATACAATGGCTAGCAAACAAGCTACTAGCAATGAACTCAATGATTATGAAAATAATGTAAATGAGATGCAATTATTGACCGAATTAGTTGAAAACACTAAGGTCAGTTTCATCAATGTTGCAGGTAAAAAATATAAGAATGGCAGGAAAATCAGTAAGATGCGCAAAAACATGAACGGTTGGCAATACACTGATTTTTCATTCAAAATGTCAAACAAGAATCATCGTGCATTGCTGAATAAGAAATTCATTTTGAAAATATATGATTTGGATAATGAAATGGTATTGACTTATCTTGAAGAAAATCCATTATTCCCTAATAATAATCTTAGGGGCATTCCTTTTTCTTTTGATGGAAATACAATAGAGTTGACCTATTGCAATATGCAAAAGAAAAAATCTGAAAATTATGAATTAAGGATTTACCTTGTACATGACGGAGAGGAAATCGCCTTGGAAAAAGGCATCCTTCCTATCATCACAAACGGTGATTTCATAGAAATATAAAAAGGAATATTCATTCAGAATTAGGAACAATCCCCTAACATACTAAATCAAAGACAGAATCAATATAATTGCCAAGAGGAAAATGGCTATTCCTAAAAAACTTGTCCAACGAGAATTCCCTCGGTAAACATTAAAAAGATATTCCATGGCATCCCTCCATTCCAAATTCCGCATGGTAGATTCCCGTCCCAAGACAAAATATTTGGAATGCCCTTTCCTTTTTTGGTCACCATGTTTTTTAAGGATAAGGAAGTCATCATTGAGGAATGCCAAATCGTAGAGTTCGTTTCTTGCTCCATGTTCGAGGATAATGGTATTGGGGCTTTCTATATCCCGCCACGCCCCTTTGCTGATGTTACCATCTACAGAAATCATATATTCCCCATCCGGTCTAAAAATATGAAGTACGGCTTCATGAAAACCCAAATCATCCCGAATTTCAATCCAACGTTTATTGAACCAGAATTCGGATTCCCTTAAATCCTCACTTACCGGACGGATTTTGGATAGTATGAAATCCAGATAATCATCCATAGAATCGCTTTTGGGCAATTCCACATTAAACATTTTTTGATATTTCTCTAATCCTTGGTCTTCCATAATATCTCGTAAATTTAAGGAATTGGAGGATAAAAACAATATTTTTCTCTAAAACAAAACGGCTTCTTTCCGTATAGAAAGAAGCCGTTCATATTTTTATTAGCAGAAACTACTAAATTTCTCCTTTCAAAGCCTTAGCCATTGTTTCGCCAATCATTGCCGGAGAACTAACAACATGTATTCCACATGATTCCATAATTCTCATCTTTGCTTCTGCCGTATCATCCTCACCACCAATAATCGCACCTGCGTGTCCCATTGTTCTACCTTTGGGAGCTGTCTGCCCAGCAATGAATCCTACTACGGGTTTTTTATTTCCCGTCTTCTTGATATATTCTGATGCCAATGCTTCATAATTTCCACCGATTTCACCAATCATAACGATGGCATCTGTTTCGGGGTCATTCATTAATAACTCAATGGCTTCTTTGGTAGGTGTTCCGATGATAGGATCTCCTCCAATCCCGATAGCCGTAGAAATACCCAAACCGGCTTTTACGATTTGGTCTGCCGCTTCATAAGTCAATGTGCCTGACTTGGAAACAACACCTATCCTACCTTTCTTGAAAATAAATCCGGGCATGATACCGACTTTGGCTTCTCCCGGAGTGATGACACCCGGACAATTGGGACCAACCAATGTGCAATCGAATTTATCCAAGTAAGCTCTGACTTTGACCATGTCTTGAACAGGAATTCCTTCCGTAATACAAATGATTACTTTAATACCTGCTGCCGCTGCTTCCATAATCGCGTCTCCGGCAAAACGTGGAGGAACAAAAATAATGGATGTATCAGCTCCTGCTTTTTCTACGGATTCTGATACGGTATTGAATACAGGTTTACCTAAATGTGTCTGACCTCCTTTACCGGGTGTGACACCACCAACTACGGGTGTTCCATATTCGATCATCTGACCTGCATGGAATGAACCTTCTTTCCCAGTGAATCCTTGAACTATGATTTTGGAATCCTTATTGACTAAAACAGACATTTATCTTGTGGTTTTTAAATTATTGATTTTTATTTTCTTCTTCTACTATAATGAATACGTCCTCATCTTTCTTTTTCATATAGTAATGTTCCCTTGCAAATTTTTCCTTATCCCTTTCGCTATCCCTAATATCCAACCTTACTTCCTGTAATTTCTCTTCGTAATATTTTCTCTTCTCTTCCAATTCTACTTTGGTGTCCTGCAAACCCCATTGTGCAAACGGATTGAGATCATTGAAAAAAACGATAACAATTACGAATAGAATCAATGTTAGGATATACTTGTTCCGCAGTGGAACAGGTATTTTATCCAACATAGGACGAAAAGGATTGATTCTCTTTGCCATTTTTCTAACGATTTTTTCTCAAAACCCCTGCAAAGGTAATGATTTTATCATAGTTAGGAAAGATTAGATCAAATCAGCTTTCCGATTTGGTTACTTTATTCAAGTTACGTAAAACGCAACAGACTTTAGATAATAGTATTTAGACATTAGACAATCCATACTAATCGGATGATTTTCTACGAAAATCATTATAAATCTAGGTACTAGAGTCTAAATACTAGCATCTGCTGCGTTTTACGCAATTTAGGTTACTTTCTTAGGATACTTGTCCCCGGATAGTATGCCATATCCCCCAATTCTTCCTCGATTCTGAGCAATTGGTTATATTTAGCGACCCGATCCGAACGGGATAATGACCCTGTTTTTATTTGCCCCGTATTCAATGCCACTGCCAAGTCTGCAATCGTTACATCTTCCGTTTCTCCTGAACGGTGACTCATCACACTGGTCATGGCGTGGCGTGTTGCTAGGTTTACTGCATTTATCGTTTCCGTCAATGTACCAATTTGGTTGACTTTGATGAGTATTGAATTGGCGGAAGCCTGATCTATCCCTTTTTGAAGACGCAAGGTATTCGTAACGAATAAATCATCACCTACCAATTGGACTTTTTTCCCAATCGCCTTGTTCAATTTTTTCCATCCTTTCCAATCGTCCTCATCCAAACCATCTTCTATGGACGCTATCGGATATTTATTGGACCAATCTTTCCAATAATCCACCATTTCTCCGGAACTCAATTTCCTGCCGTCTGACTTATGAAAATGATAAACTTTCTCCTTGGAATCGTAGAATTCAGAAGCTGCTGCATCCATTGCAATGAATACATCTTCGCCTGGTTTGAAGCCTGCCTTTTCTATGGCTTGCAATACGGTTTCTATTGCCTCTTCATTGGATTTGATATTCGGTGCGAAACCTCCTTCGTCCCCTACGTTCGTAGAATATCCTTTGGATTGCAATACTTTTTTCAAAGTATGGAATATTTCAGCTCCCATTCTCAACCCCTCTCTAAAAGTTATCGCCCCAACTGGCATAATCATGAATTCCTGAAAATCAATGCTATTATCAGCATGAGAACCTCCATTGAGAATATTCATCATCGGAACAGGCATAGTATGAGCGTTCGCTCCACCTACATATCTGTATAAAGGTAAACCTGCTTCATTCGCAGCAGCATTGGCTACAGCCAATGAAACACCCAAAATAGCATTCGCTCCCAATGCGGACTTATTCTCAGTACCATCTTCACTAAGCATAATGGCATCTACGAGACGCTGATCAAAAATGTCAATGCCCTCTAATGCTGGTAAAATAATCTCTTCCACATTCTCAACCGCCTTCCTTACTCCTTTTCCAAAGTAGCGATCTTCACCATCTCTCAATTCTACTGCTTCATATTTTCCAGTAGATGCTCCGGAAGGAACTGCCGCCCTTCCTATAAATCCCTCTTCGGTCAATACTTCAACCTCAATGGTTGGATTCCCTCTTGAATCAAGGATTTCCCTTGCAATGATGTCAATTATTTCACTCATTATTTATAATGTTATATTCCTAAATTGTATTAATGTCTTATTGGGTTTATGCTCTAAAGCATTTCCATAAACTGGTCGAATAAATATCTGGAATCATGCGGTCCGGGTGCGGCTTCGGGATGATATTGTACCGAAAAAGCATTTTTTCCTTTCACCCTAATTCCCTCTATTGTATTGTCATTCAGATTCATGTGGGTTATTTCCACTTTATCCGAATTATTCTTAATTGCATCCGGACTAACTCCAAAACCATGATTTTGGCTGGTGATTTCACATTTACCAGTTATCATATTTTTAACAGGATGGTTAATCCCCCTATGCCCGTGGTGCATTTTATATGTAGGAATATCCACAGCTAAAGCCAATATCTGGTGTCCTAAACAAATACCGAAAACTGGTTTGTCTTCTTCCAATATTTCTTTGGCCGTTTTGATGGCATAGTCCATTACCGCAGGATCTCCCGGACCATTGGAAAAGAAATATCCATCAGGATTCCAACTCTTTATTTCATCCAAGGATGTCCTAGCAGGAAATACTTTCAATTTTGCTCCACGTGAAGTAAAATTCCTAAGAATATTCTTTTTTGTACCAAAATCCAGTACGGCAACTTTCTTACCGGAATTCTCAACACCCAATTCGTAAGCTTCCTTGGTGCTTACTTTGGAAGCTAATTCAAGACCATCCATGCTGGGTGTCTCCCTTAACTCTTTTTTCAACTCCTCTATACTCTTATCTTCAGAAGATATGATGGCATTCATTGCTCCTTTACTTCTGATTTGTTTGACAATAGCTCTTGTATCTACTTCACAAATACCTACTAGTCCTTCTTTTTCAAAATATTCTTGAATGGATCCATCTGCCATTTTACGGGAATAATCCCAAGTAAAATTTTTACATATCAAACCGGCAATCTTAATATTACTAGATTCTTCTTCCGAATCCATAATACCATAATTACCTATATGGGCATTAGTAGCTACAAGAATTTGCCCAAAATATGATGGGTCTGTAAATACTTCATGGTATCCGGTCATACCTGTATTAAAACAAATTTCTCCGGTAGTGGTACCTATTTTTCCTGCTGATTTTCCATGAAAAACGGAACCATCCTCTAAAATTAAAACGGCAGATTTATGTATCATCCAAAAGGAATTTTTAATTGGTGCAAAGATAATATTTCATGTTTTCCGGCTATAAAAAAAGCGACAATTCTTTAAATAGAATTGCCGCTTATATTTTTTATAGCCAAAACATTTTACTCTTCAGTAGTTTCTTCAGCCGTGTCTGCTGCTTCCTCTGCTACAGTTGTTTCATCTTGTTTCTTGCTCTTGCCTCTACGAGTACGTTTCTTCTTCTTCTCAACCTTTTCCATTTTACCCGTATAGGTCTCATTGAAATCCACCAATTCTATCAATGCCATTTCAGCACCATCAGAACGACGGAATCCGGTACGAATCACCCTTGTATAGCCTCCTTCCCGGTCAGCAATTTTCGGAGCAATGTTATTGCAAAGTTCTTTAACAGCTTCCTTGTTTTGCAAATAACTGAAAATCATACGTCTTGAATGTGTTGTGTTATCCTTGGATTTAGTAAGGATAGGTTCTACATGCTGACGCAATGCCTTAGCTTTTGCCAATGTAGTTCTGATTCTCTTGTGTTCAATCAAAGAGATGGAAAGGTTTTTCAGCAAGGCTTTTCGATGCCCCGCTTTTCTACCCAAATGGTTGAATTTTTTACCGTGTCTCATTATCTAATAATTATTATTGCAACACTTCCTTCTGATTTTGTCTTGGTAGGCACAATCTCTATCAAAAGGTGTAATTGCTAAGTTTTATAAACTTGACCATGCACTAAGGCAACCTACAACTGGTATATTATTCTTCGTCTAACTTATATTTGGATAAGTCCATTCCGAATGTCAATCCTTTTTCAACTAACAATTCTTCTATTTCCACTAAGGATTTCTTACCGAAATTACGGAATTTCAACAGTTCATGTGTTTCAAATCTCACTAATTCAGAAAGGCTATTGATCTTAGCCGCCTTAAGACAGTTATAAGCACGAACAGAAAGATCCAAATCTTCCAAGGAAGTTTTCAGAAGTTTTCTCATGTGGAGGATATGCTCATCAACAATATTCTCTTCTTGGCTGATTCCTGTATCAAACTTGATATTCTCATCTGTGATGAGCATCAAATGTTGAATCATGATACGAGCTGCCTGTTTAATGGCATCTTCAGGGTGGATAGTACCATCCGTCTTCACATCTATGCTTAATTTCTCGTAATCCGTCCTTTGCCCTACACGTGTATTCTCAATTTTGTAAGATACACTCTTGATAGGCGTATATATCGCATCAATCGGGATAACTCCGATAGGTGCATCCTTTGGTAAATTTTCTTCAGCAGGAACATATCCCCTTCCTTTAGTAATAGTCAATTCCATTTCCAAGTTTACGGAAGGTTCCATAGTACAAATCAACATCTCAGGGTTCATTACCTTGAATACGTTGGTATGCTCTTCTATTTCTCCTGCCATAAATTCTTCCTTACCAGAAACTGTCAAGTATATTTTTTCCTCAGTTATTTCTTCATCGGAAATCAATTGCTTGATTCTTACTTGTTTAAGGTTAAGGATAATATCCACAACATCCTCAACAACACCTCTTATTGTAGCAAACTCATGTTCTACTCCGGCTATACGGATAGCAGAAATAGAAAACCCTTCTAATGAAGAAAGCAAAATTCTTCTAAGGGAATTACCTACTGTTTGACCAAACCCCGGTTCTAATGGCTTGAATTCGAATGAACCTTCGAATTCGTTTGCCTTATTCAGGATAATTTTATCTGGCTGCTGGAAATTAAGTATACTCATATTGGAAAAATACTTTGGAGAAATGCTTTATGATATAAAATGAGTTTGACAATATGTGGATACATGCCCCATATTGCCAAACCCTTTCCTTGATTTAGAAAAATATTATTTAGAGTAAAGCTCAACAATGAGCTGCTCATTGATATTTTCTGGTATTTGGTCTCTTTCAGGATGAGCAAGGAATGTTCCTTCCATTTTGTCAGACGAGAATTCCATCCAACCATATTTACCAGAATTGCCTTTGGCTCCCACTGATTCCCTCACAACCAAAAGTCCTTGGGATTTCCCTCTTACTCCGATTACATCTCCCGGTCTGATTTGACAAGAAGGTATATTCGTAACCACACCATTCAATACGATGTGTTTATGTGAAACCAACTGACGGGCAGCGTTCCTTGTAGGAGCTATTCCCATACGGAATACTACATTATCTAATCGAGATTCAAGGTATTGTAGCAATAATACACCTGTCACACCACTCTTGCGGCTTGCTTTCTCAAAAAGATTACGGAACTGACGCTCTAATACACCATAAGTGTATTTAGCTTTCTGCTTTTCCATTAATTGCATTGCATAATCAGATTTCTGTTTTCTCCTTCTGGAGTTTCCATGCTGACCTGGTGCATATTTTTTACGTTCAAAGCTTTTATCGAAGCCGTATATTGCTTCGCCGAATGCACGGGCTTTTTTAGTCTTAGGACCTGTATATCTTGCCATTTCCTTGCTTACTCTTCTAGGATGCTAATAAAATTAAACTCTACGACGTTTTGGTGGGCGACAACCATTATGTGGAATAGGGGTAACGTCTTTGATTTTCGTTACTTTGATTCCTGCATTGTCAATGCCTCTGATAGCTGCCTCACGACCTGAACCAGGTCCTTTGACAAATACCTCACAAGTTCTCATACCCAAATCATATGCTTCCTTGGCAGCATCAGCAGATGCTATTGAAGCAGCGTAAGGTGTATTTTTCTTGGAACCTTTAAACCCTGCCTTACCAGCAGAAGCCCATGAAATCACCTGTCCCTGCTTGTTTGTCAAGGTAATAATGATATTATTAAAACTTGCTTTAATGTAAACCAAACCTTCTGGTTCGATCTTTACATTTTTCTTTTTCGCTTTCTGTCTCTTAGCCATACCCGTTGGATAATTCTAATTCTCCGAAATTAATTATTTAGTTACTTTCTTTTTGTTAGCAACCGTTTTCTTCTTACCCTTACGTGTACGGGCATTTGTCTTGGTTTTCTGTCCTCTTAGAGGCAAACCTTTCCTGTGACGAAGACCTCTGTAACAAGCTATATCCATTAAACGTTTGATATTCGTCTGAACTTCTGAACGAAGCTCTCCTTCTACCGTATGTTCATCTTGGATAATTTGGGAGATGACACGTATATTCTCATCATTCCAATCTTCTACTTTCGTGTGTTCGCTGATATCGGCTTTTGCCAATATTTCCTTAGCTTTTGTATCACCTATACCAAAGATATAAGTCAAGCTAATAACACCTCTTTTTTGTCTTGGTAAATCTACACCTGCGATTCGAGCCATTTTTCTTCTCTTTTTTATCCTTGTCTTTGCTTAAACCTAGGATTTTTCTTATTAATGATGTAAATCTTTCCTTTTCTGCGTACGATTTTACAATCTACAGATCGTTTCTTAACTGACGCTCTTACTTTCATGATACTATTATTTGTACCTATATGTAATACGTCCCCGTCCTAAATCGTATGGGGACATTTCAACTGCTACTTTATCACCCGGAAGAATCCTAATGTAATTCATTCTCATTTTTCCAGATATTGTGGCAATGATTTGATGACCATTTTCCAATCGTACACGAAACATTGCATTAGACAGTGCTTCTTCTACTGTGCCATCTTGCTTTATCAAATCTTGTTTTGCCATAAAAATTTATAATTCTGATTTTCGGAGTGCAAATATCTCAATTTTTTATT
>JAHDHJ010000258.1 GCA_020631375.1 Saprospiraceae bacterium
ATTACTCATTATGGAATTCATTGCCAAAACAGGAAAAACCATTAAGGAATTGATTCAGGAAATCTACGAAATGGTAGGTCCTTTCGCATTTGACAGAGACGATTTGCATATCGATAATGATAAGAAATGGGCGATCATGGAAAATTGCAAAAACAATACCTATACGGCAATGGGCGACTATAAAGTCCAAAAAATAGAAAATATAGATGGTTATAAATTCTATTTTTCAGATGATGAATGGGTGATGATACGTCCATCCGGAACCGAACCTGTCCTTAGGGTATATGCACAAGCACCGGACATGGCAGGCGTACGCTCTATTTTGAAAGCGACACATGCTACATTGGCGTAAAATAAAAACTATGATTTCATTAACAATGGTCATGTGCGTTGCTACATGACCATTGTTGTTTTTATATCTTTAGGCATTCAAATGGATATACGTCATTACTGGTCAATGGAATTAAACGAACTAACAAATGAAAATAAACCTCCTTGTTATAAGAACGTCTAATCCCGAACAATTAAAAGAGCAATACGAAAGGTTGGGTTTTGAATTTGATTATCATAAACATGGGAATGGTCCTTTTCATTATTCTGCAGATTCAAATGGATTTGTTTTAGAAATCTATCCTTTAAGCAAATCCATGGAAAAGGCTGATAATTCATTAAGGCTCGGATTTGAAATTAAAAACTTGAAATCTAAAATTAATGAATTGAAGAATTCGGATTGGAAAATATTATCCGACATCAAAGAAACTGAATGGGGATTAGTTGCCTTAATTCAAGATTTAGACGAACGGAAAATTGAATTAAAAAATATTTAGAAAGAATAAGAATATTATTGGCAAGAGTTACCTTTAAGCACTTAATCTTGATTTCCAAGTCATAATAAAAAATCCGAATGAATCTTTTGCTTGAGGGAATAACATGGGGTTTGGTTTTGACGGTGTCTATCGGACCTATTTTTTTTGCATTGGTGCAAACCAGCCTTAGAGAAGGTTTGGGTTCGGGAGTATTTGTAGGAACGGGAATTTGGATAAGCGACTATCTTTTTATTTTATTCACTTATTTGGGTTTGTCCCAAGTGACAGAACTAAGGGATAATCCAACATTTATTTTTTGGTTCGGATTAATTGGCGGATTGTTTTTGTTTATCTTTGGCTTGATTTTATTTTTTAAAAGACCAATGTCAATAGAAACCTTAAAACATGTTCCCAAAAGGGAAACGGCGATTTGGTCCTTATGGATTCAAGGTTTTCTGGTTAATACCTTGAATCCATTTACTGTATTTTTTTGGTTGACCACAATGACCGACGGAGTTATTGGTCGTTCCTTCGGAAAAAAAGAAGTCGTTATTTTTTTCGGAGGAATTATGGGCACAATAATGATTACTGATTTTTTTAAAGCCTATTTTGCAAATAAAATAAGACACTTGTTAAAACCCAAACATTTGAAGTGGTTCAGTTGGTTGTCAGGAATAGTGGTGATGGGTTTCGGAATAATGATTATGATAAGGGGAATTATAGGGTTTTAAGCAGAATTAAATTATTATGAATAATTTTACAGAATTAGAGCAATATTAAATTTTTGAGATTTGATAGAATATCCATTTTTTATCTAAATATCTTAAAAGTCAAATATCTCAAAATTTAAAAGATGATACGAACAGAAAATTTGAACCATACTTATGATGGAAATAATACCATCAATTTTCCTGACATTAATTTAGGGAAAGGAGAAAAAATGTTACTGCTTGGACAATCGGGTTGTGGTAAGACTACACTGCTTCATTTATTAGGTGGATTAATGCAAGCCAAAAAAGGGGACATCACAATTGGCGAAACGAGGATTTCAGGACTGAGTCAATCCGGATTGGATAAATTCAGGGGGAAGCATATTGGAATTATTTTTCAAAAACCGCATTTTGTCTCTGCATTGACGGTAATGGAAAATCTACTATTGACACAAAAATTAGGTGGATTGAAATCCAATAAATCTGAAATAAAAGGTTTGTTGGAAAAATTAAATATTGGACATAAGTCCAATTCAAAAACAAAAAACCTAAGCCAAGGAGAACAACAAAGAGTTGCGATAGCCAGAGCCTTGGTCAACCAACCTGATGTAATTCTAGCAGATGAACCGACTTCTGCATTGGATGATAAAAATACGGAAGAAGTCATCGCATTATTAGAGCAACAAGCAGCAGAATATAATGCGACATTGATTATCGTAACACATGACAACAGATTAAAAGAACGCTTCCAAAACAGAATAGAATTATGAGTTTGTTACTATTGAGCTGGAAAAATTTGATGGCGGATAAATTATCCACTTTGCTCAGCCTGATTCTTTTTGCATTGGGTGTCGGATTAATTTCCCTTATCCTTTTATTGAACCATCAGGTAGAAGATAAATTTGAAAAAAATCTAGCGGGAATAGATTTGGTCGTAGGGGCGAAAGGGAGTCCTTTGCAAATTATTTTATGTAGTATTTTCCATATTGATTTTCCTACAGGAAATATTCCCTTAAAACAAGCCAATGGATTAAAGCGCCACCCTTTGGTGGAAAAGGCAATTGATTTATCATTAGGCGATAGTTATAAGGGATACAGAATTGTCGGAACAACTCCCGATTATGTAAATCTTTATGAAGGGAAAATTAAGGAAGGGAAACTATGGGAAAATACATTTGATGTAACATTAGGTTCTACCGTTGCGAAGAATTTGGAATTAAAAATCGGAGATACTTTCCATGGTTCGCATGGTTACGCAGAAGGAATGGAACACGACGAAATGGATCCGTTCAAAGTGGTCGGAATATTAGAACCGAATGGAGCTGTTTTAGACCAATTAATTCTTACGAATAAAGAAAGTGTTTGGGCTGTCCATGATACTCATGGTACTGACCCGGATTCCATTTCCATAGACGATAGGGAAATTACTTCCATGTTTTTATTTTTCAGAAATAGAATGGGAAATGTCCAACTCCCAAGGATGATTAATGAAAATACGGATATGCAAGCCGCTTCTCCTGCTTTTGAAATGGCACGACTTTATAACATGATGGGTCAAGGAGAAAATTTATTAAAATTATTGGCGATTATTATTATGGTCGTTTCTGCCTTGAGTATTTTTATTTCATTATTCAAATCCCTCCGTTCCAGAAAATACGAGCTGGCACTGATGAGGGTTTCGGGTGCTACGCCCGCTTGGTTATTTTTATTAATTATTTTAGAAGGATTAATAATCGCTATTTTAGGTTATGTTATTGGAATGATTTTAAGCCACGGAGGAATGGAATTATTATCGGGATATTTAACTGAAGAATACCGATATGAATTTACCGGATGGATATTTTTAAAACAGGAATACATTATGTTTTTTGTCGCAATAGGCATTGGTTTATTAGCTGCCATTATTCCGGCCATCCTAGCATTCAGAACGAATATTTCCGAGACATTGAGTGAGGGATGATTTTAATTTGGGGAATAGGAATAAATAATCTATTCCCCAAATTAAATATTTTTTTGAATAACTACTTAGCCAATTCAGAAATACACTCCTCCCTTATTCCCCAAATTTCATCCAAAGAATAAGGAATCAAATTATTTTCCTCCAACCAATTAGAAATAAATTCCTTGTGGAATTCCGCTTTCCATTTTATTACTTGTTCTGGTTTGATTTCTTTTTCCAATAAAATATCCTCCTTAAAATTATTTACATCCACACCTTTTTTAGTAAAATCAAACCGTTCATTATCATACATTAAATAACAATGTGCTTCAGGGATGAATTCCAAATTATGCTTACTTAAAATCTTGCCTAAAATCGGAGTGTTAATCGCATTCATCTTGAAAATCCCTACGATTAATTTTATTTCATCTTTCTCATTTTCGATTGCGACCTGCTTTAAGAAGGCATGCTTGGAACTGCAAGTTCCGCAATTTTCTGAAATTGTCAATGACAAATTATCCGAAGAACTTATTCGGGTGTACGAAAGTCCTTTTACAAAATTGCATAAAGTATGGAAATCCCTTATCCCTTTCCCTAATGTTAAGGAAGATAAATCTTTATCCGATTGAATTTGGAAATTAATTAAATTCATGTTTTCTTGAAAAGGAATGATATACAAATTAAAACAGCTTCTACTTTACCCGATGGTTTTTAAAATAACTGCCGTTTCAGGTGTTTGTTCACCTGAAACACTCCGTCCGAACAGTATTTCAAGGTGAACACACACGCCTTGGCGTGGCGAGTTGGGTTTTTGAATATAAAAACCATCGGGTAGAATAAACAGCTTCTATAACAGACTATTTTTTAACAAAAATGCTTTTTCTCTAAGTTGAAAGTAATAATTACATTTTTATTTCGTGTAATAATGTAATTTTGATGATTCATTAAATATAAAACAAATATCATGAATAAATTACTTTATTTTTTCCCAATAGCAATCATTCTTATCATGTTCTCTTGTAAGGACGATTCAGATACAAATACGTCCGGGACCGGAACAAACGAAATTGTTATTAATGAATTAGTGGCAAATGGTTCTCTACAAATGAACGAATTTGGAGATTCTACAGATTGGGTGGAATTATACAATCCCAATTCAGATCCGTTTACGCTTGAAGCGAACAAGTGGCTATTCTCAGATGCGAATAACGAATTTACACTAAGCCAGAATTTCACCATTGCTGGCAATGGTCATTTAGTTGTTTATTGTGATGGAAGAGATACCATTGCTAACCAAATCCACACGAATTTCAAACTCACCGCAGCAGGAGATGAAATCACCGTCAAGAGAATTAATGACAGTGGATCTTTGGAAACAGTAGATAATAGGTATTATTTCAATGCAGATAGTGGGGATAGTTATGGTCGTTACCCTGATGGAGCCGACAATTGGGAAAAGAGAAGTTCGCCAACTATTGGTTCAGCAAATGTTGATTAGAAACCATTGGAAGAAACAGGCATAAAAGCTTGTCTAATTCGCCCTCTAATGGATTAAAGGTTTCAAAAGTCATAAGAATGTTATAAATTTGCAGTCTTATTATGGACGATTGCTTAAAATCAATCATTCATTTATAACGATAAAAGAAATTTGAGATAATGACAAACCTAATACTGTTCGGCCCTCCGGGCTCAGGAAAAGGAACACAGGCAGCTTATATTGTTGAAAAATATGGGCTTCACCATATTTCTACCGGAGATTTGTTCAGAAAGGAAATTAAAGGAAAAACGCCTCTTGGTTTGGAAGCAGTCAGTTATTCAAGCAAAGGGCAACTTGTTCCGGATAGCGTAACTATCGGAATTTTAAGGAATGAAGTTGAGGCTAATCCGAATGCCAAAGGATTTATTTTTGATGGTTTCCCTAGAACGGTTCCGCAGGCAGAAGCATTGGATAAACTTATGGGCGAAATGGATGAAAGTATCACTTGCCTTATAGAAATGAGAGTTCCTGATGAAGAACTCACCCAAAGGCTTCTCGGAAGGGGTGCGACTTCGGGTAGAGCAGATGATCAGGATGTTGAAATCATTGCCAATAGAATCCAAGTATATAAAGATGAAACGATACCTGTAGCATTGCATTATGCACAAGTGGATAAGGCATTCATCGTTGATGGAG
>JAHDHJ010000013.1:0-286 GCA_020631375.1 Saprospiraceae bacterium
CCCTACGCCAATTTTTGTCCATTTATTTATACATCATTCCTTAGAAAAAAAAAAAAATTCCTCAAACTAATTGGATTACGCGGACTTATTTTACAAATCAGCTTGTTCTGATACTTTGAAAAAAATCATGCTACTTCTTTATCCAATTTGGAAAATGCAATCAAACATAGTTTTTCGGACACGGAGAAATTTATTTCTTTTATCAAAGAAAATAAAATCAATGATAAGGAATCGAAATCTGGAATTAAGGATTTGCAATTGTTGTTTGGGAATTAAGTAGATATTT
>JAHDHJ010000013.1:296-32347 GCA_020631375.1 Saprospiraceae bacterium
CCCAAACCCCAAACCCCAAACCCCTGAAATTTCTATTTTATAAAATAAACATTCGGAATAGAAAATTAATTTACTTCATTAGAAGATCCAAATATTCAATTATTTTATCTTCATTATTTTTTGCAAAATGATGATATTGTTCGTAAATATCCGGATGGAAACAAGTAATGAAAACATAACAATCCAAATATCCCAACTCTTTCATTTCCTTAGCGAATTTGAATTTATTGGAATCGGTTTTGGAAAGCATTTTTTCCCAACTGAATACTTCTAAATACTTAGATTCCGTCAATTCATTTTCTTTAGAAATTATTCCATTCTCATCACAAAATTCCTTAATTACTGACTTTGCAGATTTATAATAATTCCAGGGAGAATTTTTCTCTAATTTTAATTCGTTCCAAAATTCATTATTCACCGTATTTGGGAAGCACCCTCTGGGAATCCATGTTTCTTTTAATTCTTTATTATTTAATGTGGCGGCATCCCTTAATTTACCGTGCATCGATAAATCCGGATAAACTACAAAACTTTCTTGGGCTTCCTTTAGGCATGATTCATATAACCCTTCCTTATGGTATGCATCAACTAAATATTTTCTTGGTTCTAATTTATCAGGATAATCTTTTTTTACTTCTTTTAATATTTCAATAGCTTCCGGATATAGTCCCAAAAAATAATACGCATCTCCTAAATAAAGTTTGGCTTTATAATAATTAGGATAAGCATCGATAGCTCTTTTATATTTCAATGCAGCTTCCTCATATTTTTTCTGAAAAAATAATTTTTCTCCCTCATCATATAATGCTTTGGCTTCTTCATTTACATCAGAATCCTCTGTATCCTTAATTTTTTCTTTTCTTAAATTCATGGAACAGACAAATGCATTATTTGATTTTAATGCTCCCTCTCTCATTTTATCAATATACACATTATATGGTGTATTCGAAAGGGTGATGCCATTGAGTAGTGCTTCTAATTTCTTTGCATTCTCCAGTGCTTCCTCATCAGCACCACTTTCAACTTCTACTTTCACTCTCCCAGACATTAATGTCGGCGTTTCTCTGCCACTTTCCCATTGAAAGTATTTTATTCTTGACATTAAATCCCATCCTTGTCCATAACTAGGATTCTTATCAAGTAGTTTTGCTAATTTCTTATCGGCTTTTTCAACCTTATTTTCCTTTAATAATTTATTCACTTTAGCCAACCCTTTTTCCAAAGATGAATTTTGGCATATGGAACCTTGAGGCAATAGGAAAATGGCAATAAAAAATAATAAAAAGAAATGTTTCATGTCTGTTGAATTTTAGGAAAATCAATGAGTAGCAATTTGTTTACTTATACAATATAAATATATTATAAGAAACATGGTATAATTTTTAACTAAAATAAGAAGCTGTTTGAATTTAACACTTAGGAATGGCGAACAAATAAATATCCAATCTTGACTTGTTTTTTTTTTGCAATTAGCTGCGTTAAAAGCCTCGTCGATGCCCTGCATCGCCTACGTTTTTTGCTTCGTTATTCACAAAAAATCCTACGCTAATTTTTGTACATTTATTTATACATCATTCCTTAGAATTTATTATGCTCCTTTTTTTATCATTTCCCACGCACCTTTGGCGTGGAAAGCTGTTCTCAAAATCCTGATTACGCTAAGACCTAACTTCGGTTTTGGTACCTCAACTATAACAATTTTCAAAAGCCAAATTAAAACAGCTTCTAATGGAATATTTTTTTAATTTTAAATTTCCAACATTCCCTATCTCTCCTAATCATCAAAACTCAATTCCACTTCCGCAGTAATCGGTTTTGCCTGGCAAGTCAAAATATAGCCATCTGCTATTTCATCATCATCCAAAGCATAACAGATTTCCATTTCCACTTTGCCTTTTGTTACTTTCGCCATGCAGGTGGAACATGAACCTGTGGTACAGGAATAAGGAGCTTCTTCCTTTATGTCCAATAAACCATCCAATATTGTTTTTCCTTCGGCTAGGTTTAATTCAATCGATTTCCCATCCAATATGACAGTGACTTTGGAGGCTCCGTTTCGTTTTTCAGAAGTATTTGCATCCTTACTCAAATCTCCGGGCAATGTAGCATTGAATAATTCAAAATGGATTTTCTTTTTATTCACTCCCCTTGCGATCAAGACGTCTTCTATGGTTTGGGTCATGGTTCCCGGACCGCAAATAAAATATTCGGTATCCGGATAAGGCGGAATATTTTTTTCCAGAAAATCCGCTGTGGTTCTTCTATCTATCCTTCCTTTTTGTCCCAACCATAATGTCTTTTTCTTTCCGAACATTCCCGCCAATCCACCAGCCTTTGCTTTCGCAGGATTGCTTAAGGTATGGACGACTTTCAATTGTCCGGCATATTTTTTTTCCAATGCATCCAGTTCATCCTTGAAGATGACCCCACTTTCTTCCCTACTTCCATAAAATAAGAAAATAGAGCTTTGTGGTTCTTCCTCTAATAAAGTTTTCGTGATTGACATCAAGGGAGTAATACCACTACCCGCACCAAATAGATAATAAACCTTTCTATTTTCTTCATTTATTTTAGGTACGAACCGACCTTGGGGTGGCATAACATCTACTTCATCCCCTACGCTTACTTTATCATGGATATGATTGGAAACCAAACCTTTCTCCACCTTCTTTATCGTCACTTTTATTCCTTCTTCCATCGGGCTACTGGACATGGAATATGCCCTTCTTGCTTCATTTTCACCAAATTGGAATTTTAGCGTAAGGTATTGTCCGGGAAGAAAATCAAAGGTTTCTTTCAAGTCTTCAGGTATATCAAAATTCAAAGAAACGGTATCATCCGTTTCCTGTATTTTCTCCTTTACTTTCAATCTAAAGAATTGTGTACTCATAGTCCTAAGTCAAATTTATATATTTATACCAAGTAGTATTTGTTTTACAAACTACAGCTAGTAGCAATTGTCTAATTCTTAGTCAACCGATTTTTTGACAATTCAAAAACCACTTAATCTTTAGTTTACAGTGTATTTAGTATGGTAACCGTTCGGAATTAGCAAGAGCTAATTTAGAATTCCAATCTATCAACCACAGCCTTACCAACAGCTTTCACTGCATTCACGGCTACTGAATTGCCAAATTGTTTGTATGCTTGTGCATCCGAAACGGGAATTTGGAATTTATCCGGGAAGCCTTGGAGCCTTGCCCATTCCCTTGGAGTCATTTTACGAATCCCCTCTCTGTTGACCTTACCTTTGATATTGGTTTTCGGTTCAAAATCTTTCAATCGCTTATCTACTACTAGATTCCTTTCCCTTCCCATTCCACCTACCAAAACAGCATTGGCAATACTATCATTCGGAATGATTTGGAAGCCGAAACCATTGCCTTTGTTCGCATGTCTTTCCCTATGTTGTCTGAGGCTTTCCAAATAAGATGTGGAAAGATAATATTTAGAGGAAACTTCCTGTTCTTCCCTTATATCCTTAAAGACTTTTTTCTCTGACCAAGAAGTAGGATATTCAAAATCCTTTACTCCCGTACTCTTATGGAATCCAACAATGAATACCCTTTCCCGATTTTGTGCCAAGCCAAAGTCCTTTGCATTAAGCACTTTCGGCTCGGGAACATAATATCCTAATTTATTCCTAAGGGTGTCTATGATCGTTTTTACTGTTTCTCCCTTATTATGACTCAATAATCCCTTTACATTTTCCAAAACGATTGCTTTGGGCTTTTTCTTTTTAATGATTCTCGCCACCTCGAAGAAAAGTATGCCCCTTGTATCTTGAAAACCTGCCCTACGTCCTGCTATCGAAAAAGCTTGACAGGGAAAACCTGCCAAAAGAATATCATGTTGGGGTACTTCGTCTTCCTTTACTTTCGAAATATCTCCAAAAGGTACTTCCCCAAAATTGAATTCATAAGTTTGCTTGGCATAATAATCAATATCCGAAGAAAACATGCATCGCCCACCCAATGTTTGGAAAGCAGTTCTAAACCCACCTATACCGCAAAACAAATCTATGAAACTGAACATAGGTCGTGCCGGAGGGGGAAAAGGAATATCCCAAGCCACTTGTCGGATTTTCCTAATGTCCTTAGGTTCCAATCCCATTTCTCCAAGGTGTTCAAAAGCTTGTTTGATGAAATACCTAGAATGCTCTGTTCCTTTACTTTGCAAATAATGTGTTAGATAGGCTTCTCTATCTCCATCACCCTTAGCTGGTAAGGTTCTCCATTTCCGTCTTAATTCTGTATAGGGAATCATAATTATATTGTAATCATAATATATGCTATTCCATTTATTCCTCTAAAAAGGATAAATCCAATGCACATAATCTAATATTGGTATATCGTAATGTAATTCAAGTTGTAGAAATGGACCATAATAGCTATTATTCTAATTGCATAAAATCATGAATACAACGATCTATGGACTACCTAGACTATGGACTAATTTATATAAAACGCAACTTGAATTGCTTAGTAAAATCAAAGCGGCTGATGTATCATGTACATCAGCCGCTCAAATATATGAATATTATTTCTATTATTAGAAATTAGGACAATAGACATTTCTTCTTTCCGGTCCACAAATCTTATATTGGATAGCAAATTCAAACGCTCCATTAGCTTTACTTGCCGGTCTCAATGAAGAAGTATTCACATCATAACTGAATCCTAGTGTAAAGTTTTCATAATCGAAACGAGTACTCAAGATAAATGCATCTCCTAAGATTCCTCCACTTTCTTTCTTCGACATACGCATCCAAGCACCTAACTGGAATGATTGGTTAGTATATCTGGCATTACCTAAAATGAATTTCACAGTTGTTCCAGGCACAATTTCCATAGATGGTCCCTGCATTCTCATCAAAAATCCAGGAACAAGACCTAAACGGTTTGTCAACATGAATTCACCTCCTGCATGAATGGTAAACTTACTATACATGGGTGTTGATTCTCCATCAAAGAATGTAATATTTGCCCTATTCAAGTGGTGATAGGCACCTCCTATGAATATGTTTGTATTTTTATTCAATACAGAGAACCACATCAAGCCAGCAGAAACATCCGGATATAGAAAACTATTTCTATCCAAATTGGTCTCACTGTTTCCTCGTCCGCCCCAATTTCCTTCTCCATCATGTTCTTCACCCCATTGTGCCCTCTCGAAATCCAACCTTCTTTGTCCGAACGCTGCTTCCATTCCGAAAACAATGTAATGTGATTCATCTCTATAACCTGCTACCCTTTTACTATAGGAAGCAGATACTTTTCCTTGGTATTGTCCGAAGTTCAAAGATCCTGCCTGGTCCCCCCAGAATGTAGCTCCTACACCAAAATAATCATACCGTCCTACAGCAATCCTTTGATCATATGCTATGTCATAGGTATTATAGGCATTTGCCCTCATGACGCTTGCCCACTGGTTTCTATAATTTGCGGAAACCCTAATATTACAATTCATCACACCTGTCAATGCAGGGTTCAGATTCATGGGTGCCATGTAGAACTGGGAAAAGTGGATATCTTGTGCTGTTAGTGAAGTACTTACAGCCAAAAAACAAATAAATAGTAATTTTACCAATCTCATACGCTTCAAATTCTTAGCTCGTGTTAGAATAATTTTTTGCTTGACGCTATTGTCAAAGATAAAAATATAAATTGAAATTTCATCATTCTTGCATTCCTTTTTAAATGTTAAACTTTTAGTTATAACAAGGATTTTTTTTGTTAAAATCCATAATGCAAGAATTTTCACTTTAGAAAAGTTGGTATGTCAAAATAAATAAATGATAACCGTTATTCCAAAATATATAACGTATTTTTCTATAAAATCTTATAATTTAACGATTTAAACTAGGCTAAACATCTTTATTGGACATGAAAGGGTAAGATCTTTTGTTCCAAAGACCCTACCCTTTCTTTGGTCGTTTACCCCGCCAAGATTTAGAATTTGTTATAGCCAATTTTCAAAAGCCAAGCCAAACAATTTCTTAGACAAACTCTTAGCCTATTCCAAGCAACCCAGTACACATTCTCCCTTTTTATCAATAAAAAATTGGAATCCATCTACTTCGACTTTTGCCACACCTCCAGAAAACCCACCCTCATCCGGCTCATCATGAAAGGGAGCGACTTTATCATATTGGGGGTGGATAAGGGCTTTTCCCTCCGGATTGATGAATGCCCACTTTCCCTCTTTTTTTACCGCTGCCAATCCTTCTGAAAAATTATTGACCAAATCAAATAAATAATCAACTACCAAAACTCCGTCCTTATTAATAAATCCTCTTTTTCCCTCCGAATTCCTTACTTCCGCATATCCATTCCTAAAATTAGTGGCGAAATCATATTGCATTGGAATCCGTATTTCTCCTTTGGCATCTATGAAACCCCATTTTCCAAAATTGCCATTATCAACTGTCGTAAAAGGAGAAAGCCCTTCTGTAAAATCCGATGCATAACCAAATTGGGCAGGGATGATTTCTTCTCCTTTTGTATTGATGAAGCCCCATTGATCATTTTTTTCAAAGGCTGCCAATCCTTCTGAAAAATCTGTTGCATTGGAATACCACTCTGTTAATATTTTCCCTTGCTTATCCATATATGCCCTTTTTACGACATTAGGGTCTTCTGTTTTCTCTTCAACCCACCTGACTCCCTCTTCTTCTTTCCCAAAAATATTTACGGGAATGGACGTTAGTACTTTCTTATCAGGCAGACTTATATACTTCCATCCATCCGAATCCTTTAGCCAAGCCCTATCTTTTTTCACATCTGAGACAGCCTTATATTCAGGTTGTATAATATAATCACCCTTAGTATCTATGGCTCCCCAAACATTTCCTACTTTTACAATAGCAATGCCCTCCTTGAATTCTCCGGCATATTCATACCATTTTCCAAATGGGTTATCACCTTTCCTATTGATATATCCCCATTTCACCCCTGTTTTATCTTTTTTCATTATGACAGATAAATCATCATGGAAATGGTCCATTGATGAAATTTTCCCGCCTACGGTTTCCAGGATATTTTCATAAGTCAACTCCTTTGGTACATTTCCATTCTTGTCCATAAAAAACTTCTTTCCCCTTTGGTTCATTATAGAATAGCCTCCCTCAAAATATTTGGAATTCCCAATCTCTATTATCTCTGCTTTTGGTGTTTTGATTTCAGGTTCGGCTTTGTTTTTTATTCCGGTCTCGGTATCTGTGCCACAAGAATAGATTGCAAGGAGAATAGTTAATAGAATGGTTTTTGTTAGCTCTCGTACTTTCATATTCTTTCTGATTTTACCCATTTTGAGCATTTTGTTTCTGTACCCAAATGTACAAATTTATTCATCCATGCAAAGCGGAAGCAAGTAATTTGAGGCATATTATGAGATTAGGAACTTTAATAAAACAAAAACCGTTTTGTTTCTATATTTTTGCAGAGAAATAATAAAAATATGAAACGTATTTGGAATTGGATTCAATCCCTTATCCTAGATACAACAGAAACAGAAGCCATGGAAGAACGTAAGGAATCACTGAATTTTATAGAACAAATCGTAGATGAGGATTTAAAAGTTGGCAAACATAAATCCATCATTACCCGTTTTCCTCCAGAACCAAACGGTTATCTACATATCGGGCATACAAAGGCAATTTGTATCAATTTCGGAATAACGGAAAGGTTCGGTGGAATTACGAATCTCCGTTTTGACGATACGAATCCAGAGAAAGAAAGTACAGAATATGTAAATGCCATAAAAAGGGATATCGAATGGCTAGGATTTGATTGGGGAGAAACGGAATATTATACTTCGGATTATTTCGGGCAATTATATGATTTTGCTGTAAAGCTCATCAAGGATGGCTATGCTTATATAGATGATTCTACGAGTGAGGAAATGGCGGAGCAAAAAGGTAATGTTACCCAATTGGGGACCAACAGCCCTTATAGGAATAGAAGTGTGGAGGAAAATTTGGATTTGTTCCAAAGGATGAAAGATGGGGAATTCGAGAATGGCTCTAGGGTCTTAAGGGCTAAGATAGATATGTCCCATCCTAATTTATTGATGCGTGATCCTATTATTTATAGGGTCAAGAAAGCTGCCCATCACCGTACGGGTGATGCTTGGAATATTTATCCGATGTATGATTTTGCCCACGGGCAATCCGATTCCATTGAGCATATTACGCATTCGCTTTGTTCATTGGAATTCGAGAATCATAGACCGCTTTATAATTGGTTTATAGAAAAATTGGGCATTTTCCCATCTAGGCAAATTGAATTTTCTAGGATGAATGTCACTTACATGATTACGAGTAAGCGTCGTTTATTAAAATTAGTGGAGGGAGGAATCGTAAAGGGATGGGACGATCCTAGGATGCCTACTATTTCGGGATTGCGAAGAAAAGGATATTCTCCTGCTGCCATCCGTACTTTCTGCGATAAAGCGGGAGTGACGAAACGGGAACAAATGATTGACATTGGCTTGTTGGAGGAATGCTTACGTCAGGATTTGAACAAAACCACAGATCGGGTCATGGCAGTTCTTAAACCTTTGAAAGTCGTTATTAGCAATTATCCGACAGATAAGGTGGAACAAATGGAAATTGTAAATAATCCGGAAGAGGAAACGCCTACATATAGGACTATCCCATTTTCTAGGGAAATTTATATTGAGCAGTCCGATTTTATGGAGGAAGCGCCTAATCGGAAATATCGCCGTTTGGCTCCGGGGAAAATCGTCAGATTGAAAAGTGCTTATATTATAGAATGCAATGACTTTGTAAAAGATGAAGAAACGGGTGAAATCAAGGAAGTACATTGCACTTATTTTGAAAATAGCCGTTCGGGAAGTGATGAAAGTGGATTAAAGCCCAAAGGAACTTTGGGTTGGGTTTCTGCGGAACATGCTGTGAAAGCCGAAGCAAGATTATATGATAGGCTATTTACTGACCCAACTCCTACCCAACATGGCGACAAGGATTTCATGGAGTTCGTTAATCCTAATTCCTTGGAAATTCTTCCGGAAATCCTATTAGAACCTAGTGTCTTAGAAAGGGAAATAGGTGATCGAGTCCAATTTATGAGAATCGGTTATTTCTGTGTAGATCCGGATTCTACTAAAGATAAATTGATTTTCAATCGGGCTGTTACCCTGAAAGATACTTGGGCTAAGGTTCAGGCAAAATCATAAATTTATAAATCCCCCATTATCCTTAATTGGATGGTGGGGGATTTTTTTATATAATTTGCGGATTAAAAACCCATCATAAATACCCTAAACTCATGAAGAAAAATTTCGCCATACCTGCAATAGTCAGTTTTGTTTTTATGGCTCTTGGTTTTTTATTACTTCACTATGGCTTATTCAATTACGGAATATCCTTTTTTGCTTTCTTGCCATTTATCTTAGGCTATATTTTAGGTAAATCCGCCTTTAAATTTATGGGGGTTCTTGGTTTGATATTTTCATTTTGTTTATTTTGTTTCATCATCATAGAATTAGGTCAGGAGGGAATTGTTTGTATTTTAATGGCATCGCCTTTTATTATTTTTAGCTTCCTACTTGGATTTTTAGCTCGAGTAATGTATTTACGAATGAAGAATAAAGAAAAAAAAGAAAGCGATGAAAATATTCTTGATGATGATGAAATTATGAAAAATTCTTTGCTGCCTTTATGTATTTTATTAATTGCGGGTATTGCAGAAAAACAATTGACCATAAATGATAATGAAATTGTAGAAATCGAATCCAAAATTATTCTTCCTTATTCTCCATTGGAAGTTTATGAAACAATTAAATCAGTTGATACACTTGACGTTGAAAAACCATTCCTTATGAAATTGGATTTACCGGTTCCTCTGAAATGTGTTTTGGAGGAAGAAAGAATCGGAGGAAAAAGAGTTTGTTATTTTAAGGAGGGAAAAATCATTGAGGAAATCACTGCCTTGGAAAAAGGGAAACTATTACAAATGGATGTGATAGATTATGAACTCACCGGACGGACTTGGTTGGGATTCAAGGAAGCTATCTATACCTTTGAGGAATTAAAAACAGGGGAATGTAAAATGAAAAGAATTACTACTTATACCTCCGAACTTTATCCTAGATTTTATTGGCGACCATTGGAGCGAATGGGTATCGAACAAGAACATGGGTATGTGTTTAGTAATTTGGAAAAGGATTTAAAAAGTAAGTAGATATTTAAATTTACACAGCAAATAATAAAAATGAAAACAATAATAATAGACGATGAAAAACCAGCAATTAATATCTTGAGCAAATTTGTAAGTAAAATTCCTTTTATCCAACTCCAACTTGCGACAAGCAATGCATTCGAGGCACTCGAAATCCTCAATAAGGAAAAAATAGATTTATTGTTTTTGGATATTGAAATGCCGGACATTACCGGTCTGGAATTATTAAAATCATTGGAACAAAAACCTATGATTATTTTTACAACGGCGTATGAAAATTATGCTTTGCAAGGCTACGAATTAGACATCGTAGATTATTTGGTCAAACCCATTCGTTTTGAACGATTTTTAAAAGGTGTAAATAAAGCACATAAATTATTCAATTTAAATTTGAATATTATTGAAAAATCAAAAGCAGATTTTTTATTTCTTAAAGTTGAATATAAAACCGTAAAAATTGCTTTTGAAGATATATTATATATCGAGGGATTAAAAGACTATGTAAAAGTCCACACAAAAAAGGGCATGATACTAAGCCGACTAAATCTAAAAGGAATCGAAGAAAAACTTCCATCCAATCTTTTTTTAAGAATACACCGTTCATTTATCGTTGCCATTTTAAAAATAACTTCCTATCAAAAAAGTATTGTTTATATTGACAATATAGAAATTCCTCTTGGAAATACTTATCGTGAAAATGTTCTTCGGATTTTGAACTAAGAGAATCTTTGAATCGAAAACAATTTCCTAAGATACGCTGAATTTTTCGTCTACACTTTTTTAGTTTCTATCTACACATATTTACCTTAGGTCTCATTAGCCTATAATTCCTCCAGCATATAAATACTTTTGCTTGTCTATAAAACGTATTTATTGTAATTAATTTAATTGCGTTTAAAAATAAAACTTATGACTTGTATTAAAATGATTTCCATTTTTCTGATCACAATAGTATTGGCAGCTTGTGAAAAAGATAACACTTCCACTTCCGGACCAATAGATGAAGGGAATGATCCCAATTTCAAAATAGTAGCACATACGGATTCCGGATTTACGGCAACGAACAGAAAGGTGGATGTATTCGGTATTCCGATTTATGCCTATTCGAATGTAGAAGATGCAAAGCTGCTCCACGCTGCCAATTTAATGGCTCAATATCTGGATAATAATGAAGATGGACTTGTTGATAACCAAACATTATTAAATACTTTGCTTGCGAATAATGCATCCCTTTTCATGTGGAAAACAGAATCACAAATTAATCTTAATGCACAGGATTTAGGTGCGGACGAAACTGTCCCTGCTTGGCATACTAATGGAAATACGGGGAGATTTGATGCTGCATTGGAAGAAGTCTTCCACGTGATAACACATTCCGGTTATGCCAAGGCTTACCCAAGTGTTTTTGGAGAAAATATCGGTACATCTTTAGCTAACGCTATGGACATTGCCCGTGGCGGACAATTCACTTCCATTCCTAACCCATATCCTGCCAGCGCTTGGTACACTTACGATGACAGTACTTGTGATTATGGCTGCATGGTTACAGAATATATTTATTGGGGAATGACTTCTATTCTTGGAGCACAGGCAAACCGTTTGGATGAAATCGAACAAGAATGGAAAGCCAATACTAATGCCTTGATGCAATCAACCGACCCTGCACTCTATCAATTATTGACTGATCCGCAATATGCATTTCCTACCGTTTTACCGGATGGAACTTATAGGCATTAATGATGTAGATATAGTTCAACAAGCCAAGGTTTCTAAATTCAGTCTTGCTGGACTATCTTTAAATTTCTAAATAATTATCAATTATTTATTCAGCCAAATACATTCCCATTTTTCAAAAATCATATCATGAAATATTTAATTCAAAATATCGCATTCCTTTTTTTATTAGGAAGTTTAACTTTTTCCAGTTGTAAAGACAAAAACAATGTCGCATCAACTGATTACGGAATATTCAGTTCACAAGATGCCAATACGGCTATCATGAATGGAGTCATCCGTTCTAATACGCCCACGCATTGGGATAATTTTATTACAGCATACCCAAGCACCAATAATCTGATCATGAAAAATTGTCCGGGTTCGGAAGATGATGAAGCCAATCTAGTAGCATCCAGAAAAATAAGGAATAACAATATTAACATCCATTTGCCCAGCGATGCGGAAATTGCTTCAGGTGCGGTGGATATGTTTTTGGCAGGGGTACAAAGGACAAGAGATGCAGGAAGTAAAATCGGTGTACATTCTTGGTCGGATGGGAATAATGATGCTACTGCTTTTCCCGTCGGTCATGCCTACCATTTACCATATATAGAATACTATCAGGAAATGGGCTTTTCCCAAGCTGATGCGGAAGCATTTTATTATTTTACAATCAATGCCGCTACTGCTTCAGACATTCATTGGATGACAGATGAGGAAATTAGCCAGTATAAATTATTGACCCAATAAAATCTCCAACATACGCTTAATTTTGTAAAAAATTAAGCGTATGTTTTCATCATGTCAAAAGCAAAAAAAATATCATCACATTATTTCCTTACGGTATTTATCCATATCGTAATCTGGTTGCTTGTCCTGCACTTAGAGTTTAACCTCTTGGGTTTAGTAGAGTCATTTATGATGGTCTTTGTTGATGGCGTCAAATTCATAGATGAAGCATTTATTATTATTCCCACTTTGGTTTTATTATTTTATTTGAACAGCCATTTTTTAATCCCAAAATATTTGAATAAAAAATCATGGTGGAAATATTTACTGGCTTTATGCCTTTCTTTTTTAGCTCTATTTTATGCAGGTGTATTCATAGGTGAATTATCCTATGACAATGGATATGATTCCGAATTTGATGATGTAATTTATTTCTTCGACCACTCCTTAATTCTCCATCTTATTGTTGTTGGAATCAGTACAAGTTTGGGCATTTCTAAAATTGCAATGAAAAATGCGCAGCAAAAAGAATTGGCACAAGAAAAACAGAAAGCTGCCGAATTGAAGTATTTGAATGCACAATTCAATCCGCATTTTCTTCATAATACATTAAACGGAATTTATGCACAAGCCGTTGAGGAGGATGCACATAAAACAACGGAAGCGATTTTAAAACTTTCGGAAATCATGCGTTATCCGATTAATGAGGGATTGAAAAACAAAGTTTCTTTACATGATGAAATTTCATTCGTAGAAAATTATATTGCTTTACAAAAAATACGTTTAGGAAATGATTACCCAATCACTTTTGAGAAAAAAGGGAATTTAAAAAACATTGAAGTCATTCCATTCCTTTTAATGCCTTTTGTTGAAAATTCATTCAAATACGGAGTAAGTCAGCGAGATAAAACTGCTATCCATCTTGAAATAAATTCAAGCGAGAAACATCTCATATTCAAAATCGAAAATAATATTACAAAAACCGAAAACATACATTCCCATTTAATCGGAATTGAGAATGTAAAATTAAGATTGGATATTGTTTATGGAAAAAATTATTCCTTGGAATTAAAAGAAACGGATAATAAATATTTTGTTGAATTGAAAATAAATTTTCATCAAGGTTGAACAACTCCTCCACCAATAATTTTCCCATTCCATTTTGCCCGCATCGCCTCTTTTATTTCAGACAAAGGAAAAACGCTGGAAACATAAGGTTTTATTTTTCCTTCTTCTATCCATCTGAAAATATCTTTAAGCCGTTTCGGACGAATACCAGGATCGTGTTGGGTAGCAATGACTGAGGGACAACCCAAAACTTTCAAGCCTTTCATCATAATTAAATTCGTTGGCAATCTATTGACATTGGGCGCACCTCTTTTTCCTTTTCCCTTCGCTACGAAGGGAGTGGATGCCCAGCCTACAATTAGAAATCTCGCTCCAAATTTCACACAACGCAGACTTTCTTCCGAAATCTCACCCCCTACCCCATCGTAAACCACATCCACACCTTTCCCTCCGGTAAGTGCCTTGACTTCCGTCCTGAATCTGGCTACTTTCTCACCCTCATTCCTTGCTTTGGAATTGATGATATAATCCGCACCTTGTTCTTTTACAATCGCTAATTTTTCATCTGACCTCCCAGTGGCAATTACTGTTGCTCCCAATAATTTGGCAAGGTGAACAGCCGCTAATCCGGTGGCCCCGGAAGCTCCGTGAATCAAAACGGTTTCTCCAGCTTGTAATTGTCCGCAAGTAATCAAACAGTGATAGGCCGTTTCATAACTTCCCAATAAATTACAAGCTTGATCAAAATCCAAGCCCTCCGGAATGGGCAAAATCGCTTCTATCGGAGCGACCGCATAAGTGGCGAAGCCTCCATATTGCTGATAATCCCCAGGAGAGCGGGGCCCACTTACAAAACCATCCACTAAAACCCTATCTCCAATTCTTAGCTGCTCCGCAGCAATATCTTTCCCCGTCCACAAAACCTCTCCACAATACTCCAGTCCGGGTGTATAAGGCAAAGGTGGTTGATGCTGATATTGTCCGCTGGTCATTAATAAATCCACCCAACCGATAGCAGAACTTTTCACGGCAATAAGTACATCCTTTGTTCCCAATTTCTCCCTATCAGGCATTTTTTGTTCCACAATGCTTAGGTATTGCTCGACTCCCTCCAATGGTGTTTCCGCAAATTCCGATACTTGTACCTTTTTTCCTATTGCCATTTGAATTCAATTTGGCTTGAAATTAATGAAATATTCGTATAAAATTACTTCAATTTGCCCATTCCCATACAGAACCATCCTCAAAAGGATTACATTAAATCAACTTATCCACAAAATGTTGGTAAATCATGCGTTCAAAGATTCGGAATAGTTTTATATTTGCGTGCTAATCCAATTTGGATTTTTTTTATTACAAGCAACATTCCTTTAGATTAACGATTCTTGTAATTATTACTCAATCACATATATAATGAAATTCAGCGTATCATCTTCAGACTTGTTGAAGCAATTACAATTAGCCGCCGGAGCTATAGGAACGAACCCTGTCCTTCCTATTTTGGAGGATTTCCTTTTTACCGTAACCGGCAATAAACTTAATATTTCCGCTACGGATTTGGAAACTTCCATTTCTACCAGCATAGATGTACGTTCCGATAAGGATGGCATAATAGCAGTTCCTGCAAGAATCCTTTTGGATACCTTAAAACAATTGCCACAACAGCCTGTGACTTTCAATGTGAACGATGAGAATTTCGGTATCGAAATCACTTCTTCCTTTGGAAAATACAAACTAGCTGGAGAGAACGGAACTGATTTCCCTAGAATTCCGGAACCGGATTCCGTAGATACGGTCACGATGTCCACGCAATCCTTGAACCAAGGTATTACCAAAACATTATTCGCCACTAGCGGAGATGAATTGCGTCCTGCCATGACAGGTGTGTATTTCCAAGTGGATTTCAATAAAATCACATTTGTGGCAACTGATGCACACAAATTGGTAAAATATACTTTTTCCGAAGATGTGAAAAGTGAGGTAATGAGTAATTTCATCGTACCTAAGAAAGCTTTGAATCTGCTGAAGAATGCTTTGCCGTCAGGTGATGAAGTAACTATGCAGTTCAATAAGGCAAATGCTTTTTTCTCTTTTGGAGACACCCATATGGTTTGCCGATTAATCGATGCCAGATATCCGGATTATAATGCGGTGATTCCTACTGAAAACCCGAACAATCTTACGGTTAGCCGTCCGGATTTCCAGAGTTCATTGAAGCGTATTTCCATTTATGCCAATAAGACAACCAATCAGGTTATCCTAAGCATTAATGATGGAAGTCTGACGATTTCCGCACAGGATTTGGATTTTTCCAATGAGGCTACCGAACAAATGACTTGTACTTATGTAGGTGACCCATTGACGATTGGTTTCAATGCAAAATTCCTTGTAGAAATGTTGGGTGTTTTAGAGGGTGATGAGATCAGATTGGAATTATCCACTCCTACCCGTGCAGGAATCATCATTCCCGATGATATGCCGGATGGAGAAGAAGTACTCATGTTGGTTATGCCAGTCATGCTAAGTAATTAAACGAATCATTTTCAATAAAAAGGCTAGGAAAAATTCCTAGCCTTTTGTATTGGAATGAAATAAAAAGAAAATGAAAATACATTTTGCACAAACAATCATTCTCTTCGCAATATTTCTTTTAATTTCTAGCTGTAGCACAAAGGAAATCCAAGGAACGAAAAGCAGAACTTACCGACTCAATATCATTCCGTCCAATTCTTCTGTCCATTTTATTTTTAATGGCAATGAGACAAAAAAAGGATTGACAAAAATCACTTTGCCGAATTGGGTGGGCTGCGAAGATGTTTTAAAAAAGGGACCTTTCTCCAGATGTACAGCCAATAGTCTGAATAATTATTTCAATAGCAATTTACAAATTCCACCGGAAGCTTTATCCAGTTCGTTGGAGGGAAAAACCAAGGTGAAATTCCAATTGAACAAAGAGGGCAATGTAGAAAATATTAAAATTCTCAAAGACCCCGGAGGAGGCATCGGTTTAGAAATCCAAAGATTGGTACAGTCACTTCCTCCTTGGGAATCCGCCCAAATTAATGAGGAGGAAAATGTAGCTACTGAAATAGAAATGGAAATATTTTTTGATTTGGTTTTGAGGTGAAAAATAATTTATAAGCTGTTTTAATTTGGCTTGTTTAAAATTGTTATAGTCAATTTTAAACAAGCTCTAAAAAAATCAAGTTATTTTTATTCATTAGTTTCGCAATTTATGCCAACTATAAATTTCCTTTACCATTTAATTTTTCTACATTAGGTAATTCCAAATTCTAAAAGGGAAAACTCCATCAGTAGCCTTTTTTACGAATTTATGGATTATTGTCATTCACCACAATCATCTGCTTCAATTTCTTTCTGGCAAAGTGGATTCTGCTTTTAATTGTCCCTAGCGGAAGATCCAATTCATTTGCTATCTCATCATATTTATATCCTTCATAGCGCATAAGGAAAGGTATTCTGAAATCATCGCTCAATGTTTCTACAGAATCCATGATTTCATCAAAAGCCATTTTGGTTTCACCCGAATTCGCTATACCTGATTGGTTTGTATTGATATAAAAATCATTATCTGTACTATCTACCAAAAGATTACGACGTTTCTTCTTCCTATAATCATTAATAAAAATATTACGCATAATCGTATAACTCCATGCACGAAAATTCGTCCCTACGTTATATTTATCTCCATTCTTAATAATCTTCAATGCCGTTTCTTGGAATAAATCTGCTGCATCATCCACATTTTTAGTCAAACTATATGCGAATGCATCCAAAGACGAACGGTATTCTATAAGCTGCTTACTAATATCCATTACCATAGCTAAGGCTATTTTAGGTTTGCTGGTCATCGCTGCTCCAGGCATTAAAAATATTATTGCAATTTGCGATGTTTTTATTATTCAAACAAAATTCCGGAAATGTTTTAATGTCCGCATGAGAACCTTTGTTAAACATTTATTTAAATTTAGTCTAAATAAGCTTTATGCAATATACAAGCCATTCCAATTAAAGAAAGTTCCCAAGAAACCCATCTAATATGGACTATTTATTTCCTTAAAACAATCTTTACCAATTCTGATTCCTAGACTGAATTAGTATTACTCTTTAGACAATACTTCTTCAAATTTTATTCCCTTATTGAATTCATGCCAAACAGACATAAACCGAGGAAATAATGTCCGAATTCAAAAGAATAGATTCAAAAAAGAGTGACAATGTTGCATCTACAACCCTATTTTAAGTAATATTTTTAATTTCATTCCATATTTCAACCAAGACGACCATTCTCTACATTATATTGTCTATACTTATAGAGACAAATAGCTACATATTGTTAATATTATAGCAAAACAAACTCAATATGAAAAAAATAATTCTTTCATTCATCATTGCCACTATTTTCCTAGTAGGACTAAATGCCCAAAAGACGTTCCCTCAGAACGGCGTTTTCGATTACAGAGAAGGCTTGTATGCCTTTGTGAATGCAACATTGCATAAAGCACCCGGTCAAACTATGGAAAATGCTACTCTGATTATAAAAGATGGCAAAATAATGAACGCAGGCACGGGCATTCCCGTTCCAAAAGATGCTGTTCTATATGATATGGATGGAAAACACATCTATCCATCCTTTATAGATATGTATTCCAATTATGGCATGCCCGAACCTGTTTCCGCAGGAAGCCGACCAGACAAACAACCGCAAATGCTCAGTAATAGACAAGGGGCATATATGTGGAACGAAGCCATTAAACCGGAATTCCAAGCCCATAAAGCTTTCAAAGCAAATGTGCAAGCAGCGGAAGAAATGAGGAACCTTGGTTTCGGAGCAGTTTTCACACATCAGCACGATGGTATTTCCAGAGGCTCTTCTTCCTTAGTCCACTTAGGAAACGGAAGAGAACATGAGGTAATCCTAAAAGACAGGGTTGCCCACCATATGGCTTTCAGCAAGGGTAAATCTACTCAAAGTTATCCGAGTTCGCTTATGGGCTGTATCGCATTAATTAGACAAACTTATTATGATGCACAATGGTATGCAAAAGAAGGGAAAAATGAAGAAATGAATATTTCCCTTGAAGCATGGAATGATTTGAAAGCATTACCACATGTTTTTGATACTAGGGACAAACTAGAAATCCTAAGGGCAGCCAAAATAGCAAAGGAATTCAACAGCCAATATATTTTCAAAGGCTCGGGAGACGAATACATGAGATTGGATAAAATAAAAGCTACGAATTCCCCTTTGATTATTCCTATCAATTTCCCTGCACCCTATGATGTTTCTGATGCATTCGATGCCATGCAAGTAAGTTTGAGTGATATGAAAAACTGGGAATTGGCACCGACGAATCCGGGAGCATTGGCGAAAGCAGGTATTCCATTCGCCTTGACAACACACGGCTTGAAGAGCAAAGGGGATTTCATGAAAAATCTAAAGATTGCCATCGAACATGGCTTATCTGAAAAAGATGCTTTGGCGGCATTGACTACCATTCCTGCAAAATTGATGAAAGTCGAAAATATCATCGGTTCATTGGACAAGGGAAAAATTGCCAATTTCATTGTTACGAATAAAGCGATTTTCGAGGATGGTGCTAAAATACATCAGAATTGGATAGCAGGACAAGGCTTCGTTTTGAAAGCTTTTCCTGAAGAAGCGGATTTAGGCGAAGGCGTTTATAGGCTTAAGGTCGGAAAAAAGAATTATGACATGCATGTAACTTGGGACGAGGACAGCCCAAAGTATATCATCAAGGAAAATGACAGTACGGATATCAAAGTGAAATATAATTTCAAGGATAAAATCATTTCACTTTCGTTCAATGATGAGGGAAATTTAATCCGCCTATCCGGAACAGCAGATAACACTTCTGCCAAAGGACAAGGTTATGATGCCGAAGGAAATTGGATCAGTTGGAAAGTTACTCCAACTCGGGCATTGGTGGATAAAAAAGAAAAGGAAGAAGAAAAGGAAAAAGAAAAAAGTGAAAAGGAATTAGGGGATATTGTTTATCCATTCCTCCCATACGGTGCAAAAGAATTGCCTAAGGCAAAAACGACATTGATAAAAAATGCTACACTTTGGACAAACGAAAAAGAGGGGATTATCGAAGCAGATATTTTATTGAGCAATGGAAAAATCAGTCAAATTGGCAAAGGGCTTAATGCAAGTGCGGATATCGTTATTGATGCCAAAGGAAAACATGTAACCAGTGGAATCATAGACGAGCATTCCCATATTGCGATAAGCAAAGGAGTAAATGAGGGCACTCAATATTCTTCTGCCGAAGTCAGCATAGCCGATGTTGTAAATTCTGAAGATGTCAATATATATAGGAATCTTTCTGGCGGTGTGACCGCCGCCCAATTATTACATGGTTCGGCAAATCCTATCGGGGGGCAATCCGGTATTGTCAAATTCAAATGGGGATATACCCCGGATGAAATGTTGATAAAAGGAGCAGCTCCATTTATCAAATTCGCATTGGGAGAAAATGTAAAACAATCCAATTGGGGAGATGATTACACCATCCGTTTCCCTCAAACAAGAATGGGCGTAGAAGAAGTTTACGACGATCATTTCACAAGGGCGAAAGAATATGGCAAATTAAAAAGAAGTGGCAAACCTTATCGTAAGGATTTGGAAATGGAAACCTTATTACAAATTCTGGAAAGCAAAAGATTCGTTACTTGCCACTCTTATGTACAAAGCGAAATCAATATGTTGATGAAAGTGGCAGAACGACACGGCTTTACTCTGAATACTTTCACACATATTTTGGAAGGTTATAAAATTGCTGACAAAATGAAAGCTCATGGAGCGGGTGGTTCTACGTTTTCGGATTGGTGGGCATACAAATTCGAGGTGATAGATGCGATACCTTTCAATGCCGCTATCTTAGATAAAATGGGTGTGGTTGTCGCTTTGAATTCGGATGATGCGGAAATGTCCCGCCGCCTAAATCAGGAAGCTGCAAAAGGTGTCATGTATGGTGGAATGAGCGAAGAAGCCGCTTGGAAAATGGTAACTTTAAATCCTGCCATTTTATTACACCTTGATGATAAAATGGGAAGTTTGAAAATTGGAAAAGATGCGGATGTAGTTATCTGGTCGGAAAATCCGCTTTCTATTTATGCACAAGCAGAAATGACTTTCGTGGATGGAATTAAATTCTTTGACAAGGAAGAAGATTTGAAAAAAAGGGAAGAAATCAAAATAGAACGAAACCGTTTAATTCAAAAAATGGTCGGTGAAAAAAAGGCGGGTGCCAAAACCCAAGCTCCATCCATGAAATATCAGACACATTACCACTGTGATCATATTGATGATGAAATGGGTGAGCAAGAACACAAACATGACCACGATCACAATCATGACCATGAGGATTAATTTTCTTTGGATGTTTATTTAAAGGAAAAGAATTTTTTGTAATTCAAAAAAAGAAAAATGAGACATACCATATTCATCATAATTAATTTGTTGGTTTGGAATATTTCCACAGCACAACAAACGCTTACTAAAAAGCAAAACGACCTTCCTATTATCATCATGAATGGAACTGCCCATTTGGGTAATGGCGACAAAATAGAAAATTCCGTCATCACATTTGAAAATGGAAAAATAGGGATGATCGCTCCTGCCAATACTTTTAAATTAGACCTTAGTAAATTCCAAGTTATTGATGCTAAAGGAAAGGATATTTATCCCGGTTTCATTGCCATGAATACCCAAATCGGTTTAGTGGAAGTAGATGCAGTACGTTCTACCAGGGACTTCCGAGAAGTCGGAACTTTTAATCCTAGTGTCAGGGCATTGATTGCATATAATACAGATTCTAAAGTTACTCCGACCATTCGTTCCAATGGTGTCATGCTAACTCAAATCGTTCCGCAGGGCGGACGGATTTCCGGACAATCGAGTGTTATGAAAATGAGCGGATGGAACTGGGAAGATGCGCAATATAAAGCAGACGAAGGCATTCATCTGAATTGGCCGGCAGCATTTAGAAGAGGTGGCTGGTGGGCAGCCCCGGGTCCGATTACAAAAAATAAAGATTATGATGAACAGGTCAAAGCAATAAAGGATTTCCTAGACGAAGCCCAAGCCTATAATGAAAAAACAAATGTAGAAAAGGTGAATTTGAAATTCGAAGCCATGAAAGGTTTATTCGATGGCACTAAGAAGTTATATATCGAAACCAATTTTGCAAAAACCATTATGGAGTCTGTTTTATTTACTAAGGAATATGGAATCACACCTATTATTGTAGGCGGTAAGGATGCTTGGCAAATTACAGATTTCCTAAAAGAACATAAGGTCATGATTGTTTTGAAAAAAACACAAGATTTGCCCGTAAGGGAATATGACGACATCGACCAAACTTTTAAAACTCCTAAGATTCTAAAGGATGCGGGCATCGTTTTTTCCTTTAGTTTGGATGGTGCATGGGAACAAAGAAATTTGGTTTTCCAAGCAGGTCAAGCGGTTTCTTATGGCTTGGATTATGAAGCTGCCATTGAAGGATTGACATTGAGCCCTGCCAAGATTTTAGGGATAGAAAATACCGCAGGTTCTTTGGAAAAAGGAAAAGATGCAACCATCATTATTGCCAAAGGCGATATTCTAGACATGAGAACTTGTATCATTGAAAAAGCATTCATAGAAGGACAAGAAGTTGATCTGGATAATAAACAAAAAGCATTGTCCAGAAAATTCACCGACAAATACGGGGTGGATATTGATCATGATTAAAAAGTAAAAAAATCCATAGTTCCATAGTCCATAGGTGATAGTAATTAAATGCTATAATCTATGGACTATTTTTTTTATAATTATACGGAACTGAATAATGCAATTCATATAAAAAAAGTAAAGCTGGATTATTTTAAAACAAAACTATATCTTTATCGGACTACCAATATACTCCATTTTTAATAAATCAAATAGTCCAGCATGTTGCCATATAAAACGATGTTCGAAATAGATAAGGAATCCAGAATGCCTATTTATATCCAAATTGCCAATGGATTTATTAAACAAATTTCCAGAGGAAGCATACAATCAGGACTTAAACTACCCGGAACAAGGACATTGGCGAAAGAATTCAATCTACACCGGAAAACCGTAGTAGCAGCCTATGACGAACTCAATGCGCAAGGATGGATAGAAATCATTCCTGCCAAAGGCTGCTTCGTCAGTTCCAAAATCCCTATCCAAAAAGTCAAGAATTTTGGAGAAAAGAAAATCCCTTTTATTTCCCCACTTAAAAAAGCAAGTTTTGAAATGGCAGGAAAACAAGTCGATATTTTGGATTATGCATTGGTGAAAACCAATGAATACACCTATCAATTTGATGATGGATGTCCGGATGTTCGGATGACACCCATCAAGGATTTTGCACGGCATTACAGAAGTTTGTTGAGTAGCCATTCCAAATGGAATTTAAATTATACTTGGGAATTAAAAGGGAATTTGCAGTTGCGGAATGAATTGGTAAAATACTTGGCAGAAACCCGTGGCATCAATGTGACCAAGGAAAACATATTGATGACGAGAGGAAGCATCATGGGTTTTTATCTTATTTTCCGCACCTTATTAAAAAAGGGCGATGCCGTTATTGTAGGAGAAACCAATTACCTTACGGCAAATAAAATGGTAAGGGAAATCGGTGGCAAAATCCTCACCGTTCCTGTAGATGATGATGGAATAAATGTCGATGAAGTCGAACGGATTTGTAAAAAAAGAAAGGTTCGGGCGATTTATGTAGTACCGCATCACCATCACCCTACTACGGTTTCCTTGAGTTGTGAGAGGCGGGCGAAATTACTCATGCTCGCAGAAGAATACAAATTCGCCATTATCGAGGACGACTACGATTATGATTTCCATTATGACAATAGCCCCATTCTCCCCTTGGCAAGTTCGGATAGGTCGGGTTCTGTTGCTTACGTGGGTTCTTTTAGTAAATCTGTGGCTCCGTCCATTCGGATAGGCTTCGTAGTCGCTGCGGAAAATGTGATTAATCAATTAACAGGACTGAGAAGAATCATAGATCGGCAAGGTGATATTTTCATGGAAAAGGCTATTGCCTTAATGATTGAAAATGGAGAATTGCGAAGACATTTAAGAAAAGCACATAAAGTCTATCATGAACGCAGGGATATTTTTTGTTCCCTGATGAAAAACGAATTAAAAGATGCTGTGGAATTTAAAGTTCCCGAAGGTGGTTTGGCAACTTGGGTTAAATTCGATGATGCCATAGATTTGAATGTACTTAGAAAAAGAATAAAGAAAAAGAATTTATTTATGGTCGATCATAATATTTATAATCAAAACGGGAAAAACATAAATAGTGTCCGAATGGGTTTTGCTTCTATGAACAAGGAGGAATTGGAAATATCTGTTGACATTTTAAAAAATGAACTGTACAAATAAGACACAAAATCGAGAGCATATTTTATTCCACCAATTCTTTTCCAAGATAAACAAACAACAACCCTTCTGTATATTCAAAACCTTCCAAATCAGAAGGAATAACTTCCAACTTATTCCCCGATTTCAGGAACAATGGAATGCTAGAAAACTTAGAATTCGCCAAATTATTAAAAGAAATCAATTCCTCCTTACTTCCTATTTCTTTTTCGAATATTTCCGGATAATCGCTCGCAACCTTATTAATATTCAAATAATCATCATGATAGGAAAAAATACCACTTGGTGGTTTCCCCGCTCCTTTCTCCCCTTTCAATTCTGCCGTAGATAAAAGTCGGTAAGTGCCATTCTCCCCATAATCTGAACCATATTTTTCACAAGCCTTTTTATTTACATCCACACTGCCCGTCATTGCGAATAAAGTCCCTACATCCAACAACTCAAAAGAATCCTTAATCTCATCCGAATAAACATCCGCTGCAATGGCGGCAATCCCCATTATCTTTGCCATTTCCACATTCCGCTCATTCCTATCCACCAAAACTACATTCCTTTCTGTACCCAAAAGATATTTACCAATAAGCCTCGAAGCCTCACTCGCTCCGATAATCATAATACCATCGGATTTTTCTTTTGTAACATTCAGCAATCTCGCTACGAGCCTAGCCGTAGTCGCATTCAACAAAACCGTTCCCAAAACAATCATAAAAACCAAAGGTGTAATCAATTCCGCACCCGGCACACCATCAGAAGTCAGCTTCAATCCGAATAAAGAAGCAATACCCGCAGCTACAATCCCTCTCGGACCAACCCAAGAAATAAATAATTTCTCATTAAAACTAAGATTAGAATTATAGGTACTCAGGAAAACACCCAAGGGGCGGATGACCAAAACGACTATCACAAATAATATAATGGCATTCCCATTTATCATTTGCAATTGACTGATATCCATATTAGCCGAAAGCAAAATAAACAGTATCGAAATCAACAGAACACTCAGCGATTCCTTAAAGTCCAATATTTCTTTCAGATTCTTAACATCCAAATTCCCCAGTACCATTCCCATCACCACCACTGTCAACAGACCCGATTCATGAGCGATCAAATCCGACCCTACAAAAACCAAGAGAACCAGAGCCAAGGTAAATACATTCAGAAGATAATGTGGTATCCACTCCTTTTTTATCATATATGCCAATCCATAGGCCCCAACAACCCCATAAGTAAATCCGACTGCAACAATTTTCGCAAACTCTATCAAGGCATGGGTAGTAAACTCCCCACCGGCTCCCGAATGAATGAATTCAAAAACCAATACCGCAACTAATGCCCCTATCGGATCTATGAGAATCCCCTCCCATTTCAAAACCGTAGCCACATTCTTCGTCAAGGGAATATTCCTAAGAATCGGAGCAATTACAGTTGGTCCTGTAACAATGATTAGTGATGAGAATAACATACTGATTTTCCAACTCGTTCCCATTAGTCCGAAAGCAGCAAAACCTGCTCCCAAAAACGTAACAAGGGAACCTATAATCAACAATCGGGTAATCGCATGCCCCACATCTTTTAATTCTGACCGCTTGAGTGTCAATCCCCCCTCAAAAAGAATGATACCTATCGCCAAGGAAACGAAATAAAAAAGACCTCCTCCCGGAAACAAGCCAAACTTCCCCTCCTCCACAGAGTAAATCGGTTCTATGAGTTTACTCCCATCCGCTGTCCACAATGTAGCCAAAGGTCCCACAAGCAAACCGACAAGAATCAAAGGTAGTATAGCAGGGACGCGGGTTCGCCAAGCTATCCATTGTGCGAATATTCCAAGTATGATTATACTAGCAAGTTCAAGCATGGATTTTTATGTTTTTCAAAAACAAAATTAGAGAATCCTAAGTTGTGAGTAATCAAAGAAAAAAAGAAAGCTCCCTGAAATATTGGAAGTTTCACAAGAAAAGATAACGCTTTTTCTTTGCTCAATAATTGCCGCAACCCGAATTTGGCAGTGGTTTCTAGCTGCATTATAGAAAACTATTTTGATATAAACAAAATCAAATAGCTCAAATACTTATTAAAAATTTACCTTTGCGGCAAAATACAAGGTATTAACAAGATGGGATTCTTAGAAGAAATTGATAAAAGAAGGACATTCGGCATTGTTAGCCACCCGGATGCAGGTAAGACAACATTAACTGAAAAATTACTGTTGTTCGGTGGAGCAATCCAAGTAGCAGGTGCCGTAAAATCAAATAAAATAAAAAAATCGGCAACTTCCGATTTCATGGATATTGAAAGGCAAAGAGGAATCTCCGTTGCCACTTCCGTAATGGGCTTCCTATATAAGGGTAAACAAATCAATATCCTCGACACACCCGGTCACAAGGATTTCCAAGAAGATACTTATAGGACATTGACCGCAGTCGATAGTGCCATAGTCGTCATCGACGTTGCCAAAGGTGTCGAACCACAGACGGAAAAACTCGTAGAAGTCTGTCGGATGAGAAAAACCCCCATGATTGTTTTTATCAATAAATTGGATAGGGAAGGAAAAGATGCTTTTGACCTATTAGATGAAGTCGAGCAAAAGATAAATCTTACCGCTTGCCCTTTAAGTTGGCCTATAGGAATGGGACAGCGATTCAAAGGCGTTTATAATATCTATGAAAAAAAACTTGTCCTTTTCAATCCTCATGGCAAGCAAGAAGACACCATAGAATTCAATGACTTGGACGATCCCGGATTGGAAAATCACATAGGAGAAAGTGCCGCCGCCGAATTGAGGGAAGAAGTCAATATGGTTAATGAAGTTTATCCTCCTTTTGACAAAGAAGCGTATCTGAATGGAGAATTGAATCCAGTATTTTTTGGTTCCGCTATCAATAATTTTGGAGTAAAGGAACTTTTGGATTGCTTCGTTGAAATTGCTCCCCAACCATTGGCAAGGGAAACAGAAGAAAGAATCGTAAAACCGGATGAGAAAAAATTCTCAGGTTTTGTCTTTAAAATCCATGCCAATATGGACCCCAAACATAGGGATAGGATTGCATTCCTAAGAATCTGTTCGGGAGAATTCAGGCGGAATACGAATTACATCCATGTAAGGAATGCCAAAAAAATGAAATTCTCCAATCCCACAACTTTCATGGCATCCAAAAAAGAAATCATAGAGAGTGCATTTCCCGGAGATATTGTAGGTCTTTACGATTCGGGCAATTTCAAAATAGGTGACGCCCTCACAGAAGGAGAAAAACTTACGTTCAAAGGCATACCCAGTTTCTCTCCCGAAATGTTCAGGATAGTGCATAATGCCGACCCTATGAAATCAAAACAGCTCGCAAAAGGACTTTCCCAACTGATGGATGAAGGTGTCGCCCAAATGTTTGTCAAAGAATTTGGTGGGACAAAAATAATAGGAACAGTAGGGGCCCTACAATTCGATGTGATACAATACCGCCTAGAACACGAATACGGAGCTAAATGCGAATACGAATCCCTCCATTTACACAAGGCATGTTGGCTGACACATAATGATGGGAATCAATTCAAGGAATTTCTACAGAGGAGAAAAAGGGATATCGCCAAAGACAAAGCAGGAAATGATGTTTTCATGGCAGAATCCGCATGGCAATTAAAAACCATGCAAGAAACCTACCCTAACATAACATTCCATTTCACTTCCGACTTTTAACTTAATATGTTAAAATTGAACCTGTTCTTTGGTAACTAGATTACCTAATACTTCCTTTTTGATAAAAGTATTACGAAAATTCATAATTTCATACTTTAATTCTATGGATGAACTTGGATTTAAGTAATTCGACAAAAGTAATCCAATAGTAGTGTTATCATAATATTATGGTAAGCAATGTTTTATCTAAAAATCTCTATATCTAAATATCTAGTCATCTACTTAAATTCATATCCTCTATTCATAATTTAACAATAATTAATTTTTATAAATCAAAATCATAATCATGAAAAAAATTCTATTCTTTTTATTGACTTGTTTTATGTTATTGAATGTAAACCAAGCTTTTTCACAATGTACACCGGTTAATTGTGCGGCAGACCTCCCTCCTTATGGTGGTTTATGCGATACGGTAATTTTAACCGGATTAGTCAATACACCTTATAGTGATTTCGAATCATTTGTAATAACGGATAATTGTTTCAGTGCTCAAATCATAGATCCTAGTCAACCAGCTATTGACATTAAGATTACCAATATTGATAATTTCACATTCAGTAATTTGCCTAACGGTATAACTGCTGCCACTAACGCATCTTCTTATTCCCCACCCTCAGGAGGAACCGTAGCAGGTTGTGCCAGCTATTCGGGAACACCTACTGAAGCAGGAATCTTCCCTACCCAGATAGATTTCTTAGCAGATGTAACGTTATGTGGAGCATTCCCTTTTCCTCAACCAGATAATCCTGCAAACTACGTTATCCAATTAACCATTTTACCAGACGCGGGTTTTTCAGGTCTATCATCTTCATATTGTACTTCGGATGCTCCCGCTACATTGGCTGTAACAGGAACAGCAGGCGGAGTATTCTCTGGTCCCGGAGTAACAGGCACTACATTTGACCCTGCCGCTGCAGGCATCGGAACACATACGATTATGTACACGGTTTCTGCGATGGAAGGCGCAGCTATCGCTCCGGCTACTAATTCATCTACAATGACAGTAACAGTAGATGCCGCTATGACTTATTATGCAGATACAGACATGGATGGTTATGGAGACAATGCCAACTCTATAACTGCATGTGGAGCTCCTAATGGATATGTAACAGATAACACAGATTGTGATGATACAAATTCTGGAATAAATCCCGGTGCTACTGATATTCTTGACAATGGAATAGATGAAGACTGTGTTGGTGGTGATGCCACTTCAGTACCTGTAGATAACGACATGGATGGTTCGTTCAATGATGTAGATTGCGATGATACTAATAATACAATATATCCCGGAGCTCCAGAACTTTGCGATGGCTTGGATAATGACTGTGATGGAGATATAGATGAAGGAATTATGAGTACCTATTACGCTGACGCTGATATGGATGGCTATGGCGATGCTGCCGTTTCTGTTATGGATTGTGCTGCACCTACCGGATATGTAACAGACAATACCGATTGTGATGACACTAATGCAGCATTGAATCCGGGTGCAACAGAAGTTTGTGATGGCATAGACAACAATTGCGATGGAAATATTGACGAAGGTCTTACTATAAATACCTATTACGCTGACGCTGATATGGATGGTTATGGAGATGCTAATGCTTTTGTTTTAGACTGTGCAACTACTCCCCCTACTGGATATGTAACAGATAACACAGATTGCGATGACACTAATGCAGCATTGAATCCGGGTGCAACAGAAGTTTGTGATGGCATAGACAACAATTGCGATGGAAATATTGACGAAGGTCTTACTATAAATACCTATTACGCTGACGCTGACATGGATGGCTATGGTGATGCTGCCGTTTCTGTTATGGATTGCGCTGCCCCTACCGGATATGTAACAGATAACACAGATTGCGATGATACCAATGCGGCATTGAATCCGGGTGCAACGGAAATCTGTGATGGTATTGACAACAACTGTGATGGAGATATTGACGAAGGTCTTACTTTGAACACTTATTATGCTGATATGGATGCTGACGGTTATGGTGATCCAAACGCTTCTATAATGGACTGTGCAACTACTGCGCCTACAGGTTACGTAACTGACAATACGGATTGTGACGATGGCAATGCTGGCATCAATCCCGGAGCTACGGATATTCCCGACAATGGAACTGATGAAGATTGCGATGGGATGGACACAACAGCTACGAATGACATCTTTGAGGCATTCGGATTGAAAGCTTCCCCTAATCCTGCTCATTCCTACCTAAACCTAGAAGGTAACTTGGATCAAGTAGTGGATATACAAGTTTATGACATCTTAGGAAAAGAAATGATTTCTGTTTCAGGAACAATTAATCCAAGCTTTACACTTGATATTTCAAGTTTGGGCCAAGGCACATACATTTTGAAGATAATTGATGCAGAACAAAAAACAGGGGTTTCAAAATTCCTTGTTTCAAAACATTAATAATCAAATAGCTATGATTCCCAAAGGCTACTCTTGTTCAGAGTAGCCTTTGGCTTTTAGAGATTTGAATATAAAATCCCATTAGCCAAATCGCCCCCCCTTAACCAGACTTTAACCCATATTCTTCCCTAAATTATATCTTCTCTTTAATAAAGTTCCTTACCTTTGCACCTAATTATCAAAACTATCTAATTAAAGAAAACGTTTTGTTATTAACCATTTTTATTAAAAAGCAAGCATACCATGGATAATGTATCTGGCATCAAAAACCCAAGCGCATCCTTAAAGGATCTTGGCATCAATGATGAAAAACATCAATATTGGAACCTTACTCCAGAAGAGTTAATCGAACACACCATAAAAAAAGGAATGGGTGTCCTCGCTGATTCAGGAGCATTGAAAATTGATACTGGGAAATTCACAGGAAGATCTCCTATGGACAGATTCATTGTAAAGGACAATATAACTGAAAACAAAGTTGACTGGGGTGATATTAATTTCCCATTCGATTCAGATAAATTCGATTCACTCTACAATAAGGTAGCGGATTATTTTTCAGGAAAGGACATTTATGTCAAAGATGGCTATGCATGTGCGGATGCCGATTACAGACTGAATGCTAGGCTAGTTGCAGAATACCCTTGGAGCAGCCAATTCCTACATAATATGTTCTTGAGACCCAATCAAGAAGAATTATTATCTGCCAGCCCCGATTGGACAATTCTTTGTGCTCCCGGTTTCTTAGCCGACCCTGCTATTGATGGAACACGCCAAGAGAATTTTGCCATTATCAATTTCACTAGAAAAACGATAATCATAGGAGGAACAGGATACACCGGTGAAATCAAGAAAGGAATTTTCTCCGTCTTGAATTTTATTTTGCCGACAGAAAGAAATGTATTGAGTATGCATTGTTCATCCAATGTTGGAGAAAAAGAAGATACTGCCGTTTTCTTTGGTTTGTCCGGTACTGGAAAAACAACCTTATCTGCAGACCCTAACCGCCCACTAATAGGCGATGACGAGCATGGTTGGTCAGACAAAGGAGTATTCAATTTTGAGGGAGGATGTTACGCAAAAACAATAGACCTATCTGCTGAGAAAGAACCTGAGATTTGGGAGGCTATCAAGCATGGAGCTATTCTGGAAAATGTGGTTTTCAAAGAAGGTACTCGTGAAGTGGATTTCGAAGACACAAGCATTACTCAAAACACAAGGGTTTCCTACCCAATCCATCACATAGAAAATGCACTTCCTACCTCTAAGGCAGGAATTCCGCAAAATATCTTCTTCCTTACTTGTGATGCTTTCGGAGTATTACCTCCAATATCCAAGTTGACAAAGGAACAGGCAATGTATCATTTCATTTCCGGCTATACAGCAAAAGTAGCTGGTACAGAAGTGGGAATTAAAGAACCCAAAACAGCATTCTCTGCTTGTTTCGGAGCACCTTTCCTACCTTTGCATCCTACTAAATATGCAGAAATGCTAGGAGAAAAAATGACAAAGTATGACACCAATGTTTGGTTAGTCAATACAGGATGGACTGGTGGAGAATATGGCATAGGTAGCCGTATGAAATTAAGATATACCCGTGCTATGATTACTTCGGCACTCAATGGAGAATTGGAAAATGTGAACTATATCGAACACCCGATTTTTGGTGTATTGATTCCCACTTCTTGTCCGAATGTTCCGGATACAGTTCTCAATCCGAAAGATACTTGGAAAGATAAAGTTGCATATGATGCTAAAGCA
>JAHDHJ010000259.1 GCA_020631375.1 Saprospiraceae bacterium
GTTTATCAGTTTATTAAAATAATTAAAAGTATAAAAATTGAAAACAATTAAGCTCTTAAATACTTTCAATTCATCTGAAATATTCCATTTCAGGAAGTTTTTGGATTCTCCATATTATAATGAAGATGCATCTCTCAATGCCCTTTTCGGTGCCATTGAACAGTTCATGAAGTCGAATACATCGGAAGTGGACAGGGAAAAGCTTTGGGAAAAATCATTCCCGAATGAAGATTTTGATTTAGTGCAATTGAGGCTTAGACTTTCCTATTTATTAAAATTGGCGGAGCAATTCCTTGTCATCCATCAAATGAAAGAAAAGGATATTGATTATCAAATCCGTTTGGGAAAAATATTAAGCAAGCGAAATTTACCGAAACACTATCTTTCTACGGATAAAAAAATTACGGCTTGGCTAGAGAAAAACCAGAACTCCGGAACAATTTATAATGAGTATTCTTTTCAGGTGGAAAGGTTGAGGCATTTTCATATGGAGAAACAAACCAAACGGACTGGAGAAAATAATTTATCAGAACTCCATCGCAGTTTGGATATTTATTATTTGCAAGAAAAAATGAGGTTCTTAAGTAATGCCATGAATTACCAACAAGAACGGAATGTGGAAATAGATACGGGAATGTCTGACTGGATTTTGAGGGCTTTAGAAAATTCCGAATATTTGGAAAATGAAGTCATCGGAATTTATCATGGATTTTATTTATTATTTTCCGAACCTAATGATGAAAAAAAGTTTTTGTTTTTGCAAAATGCACTAAAAGAAAATTATTTCAGATTCTCTTTTGACCAGGTTTTGGTCTTATATACCTTTTTACAAAACATTTGCATCCAATATGTAAATTCGGGAAAGGCTGATTTTTTGGAATATTTATTTTCCGTTTATGAAGACATCATCGAAATAGAATTATTCAACGAAGAAAATACCATGACTCCTTGGTTTTATAAAAATATAATTACGGCGGGTTTGCTCTCGGAAAAATTCGATTGGATAAATCAATTCATAGAAAAATACACAAATTTATTAGCAGAAAAAGAAAGGGATAATGCCTATGCTTATAACATGGCAAATCTGAATTTTTATAAAAAAGATTATCACAAAACCATTAAAATCCTAAACCAAGTAGAATTCGATGATATTGTTTATGAGTTGGGTGGAAGATGGTTATTGGTTCGTTCTTATTATGAATTGAATGAATTTAATTCTTTGGATTCTTTGCTCGGGAGTTTCAGGCTTTTTTTATTACGAAATAAAGTATTGACTCAAAAAAATAAAAAACAATATCTAAACCTTATCCGTTTTGTACAGCGATTAATTAATATTCCTCCAAGCAAAAAAGATACCTTGATAAAATTAAAAGAACGCATCCTAAACCAAGGAAATGTTGCTAATGAAAAATGGCTGATTGGAAAAATAGATGAGTTGATGCAATGATGGAATTATTCATTATTAACTATTCATTATTTCGTAGTTTTCCCTTCGTACCAATTTGTAAAAACTCGATCTACGGGTTCCCATAGTTCTATTTTATTATTCTCGGGGTCTAGTATATGAACGAATTTCCCATAATCGAAACTTTCTATTTCATCAAGAATCGTAACACCTGCCTCCTTGAGTTCTGTTACTAATTCCTCTAGGTTTTCCACCCTATAATTTACCATGAATTCCTTTTTGGATGGTTCGAAATATTCCGTTTCCTCCTTGAAAGGACTCCAATTCAAATATCCTTTTTTCTCCGGTTCATCAGCTAGTCTGAATTCAAAAACAGAACCATATTCATTGGTTACCAAACCCAGGTTCTTATTGTACCAATCCTTCATCTTATCCGGGTCCTGACATTTGAAAAAAATGCCACCAATGCCTGTTACTTTCTTTTTCATAGACTAAGCTTTCCTAACCGCAAAACTTTTCATCAATCCAACTAGTTTTTCTATCCCCTCTATTGGCATTGCATTATAAATGGACGCTCTGAATCCGCCAACGGTCCTGTAACCTTTCAAGCCCATGATTCCTTCATTGGCACAAATGTCTAAAAATTCAGCTTCCAAAGCTTCATAACCCTTAGCCATTACGAAAGGAACATTCATTAACGACCGGTCTTCTTTTCTTGATGTCCCTACGAATAAAGGATTCGAATCAATTTCATCATAAAGCACTGCCGCTTTTTCTTCATTGATTAATTCCATCGCTGCTACGCCACCTTGTTCTTTCACCCATTTCATGGTCAATAAGGAAACATAAATCGGAAATACAGGAGGTGTATTGAAAGAAGAATCTTTTTTGATATGCGTATTATAATCCAGCATCGTAGGAATTTCCCTTTTTACTTTTCCTAACAAATCCTTTCTTATTATTACCAATGTCGTACCCGCAGGCCCCATGTTTTTTTGGGCTCCGGCATAAATCATTGCGAATTTTTCTGTAGGAATCGGTCTGCTGAAAATATCGGACGACATATCACAAACGATAGGAATATCCGTATCCGGAAAGGAGTGGTATTGCGTACCAAAAATGGTATTGTTACTTGTCAAGTGCAAATATTTCGCATCCGAGGGAATATCAAATCCTTTGGGAATATAAGTATAACCCTCATCTTTCGATGAAGCCAAAACTTCTACATTTCCAAAATGTTTCACTTCTTTTATCGCTTTGTTCGACCAGTTTCCGGTGTCCACATAACAAGCGGTTTCTCCCTCATCCAACAAATTCATCGGTGTCATGAAAAACTGCGAACTTGCTCCTCCCTGAAGAAATAATGTCTCATAATCATCCCCAAAACCAAGTAGTTCCTTAGCCAAGGAACGGGCTTCTTCCAATACTGCGACAAATTCCTTACTCCTATGGGAGATTTCCAAAATGGACAATCCCATATCTCCGAAAGACAATGCAGCCTTGGATGCTTGTTCTATAACAGATTGGGGTAAAATGGCAGGACCTGCAAAGAAATTATACTTCTTCATTTCTAAATGATTTTTAAATTTTGTTCAAAAGTAAAGCTTTCCTTAGTAAGAATCATGCTTAGTTATGGTTAAATTGTGTAGAAATAAAATTAGCAGGTATATTCAAATGAAGAAATTCATACTAGATACATGTATCATTATCCTTTTGACCTTAATTTTGGCAGAGGCTGTTTTGAGATTATTGGGCTATGAACATTATCAACAAGTTGCCTATAGTATAACATCAGAACCAGCATCCCCGCTATTGGCAGACTCCGATTTAGGGCTTAGGCTTAATCCCGGGAATTTTTCAGTCACGATAAATGATAGCCTTACTTATTTTGCCAGCCACTTAGAAAACGGAACTAGAAAAAATAGCAAAGATACTTTAAATGAACAATTACCCGAATTACATTTGCATGGTTGTTCCTTCACTTATGGAATGGGGGTGAATAATGAGGAAACTTTTGCATTTCTTTTACAAGAAAAAATAAAATCACAATATAAAATCATTAACCATGCCGTGCCTGCATATGGCAATATCCAAGGATTTTTAAAAACGAAAAACCAAATAAAAAATCGAGAAAAAAAACCGAACACCATCATGGCATTTTATGCCAATTTCCATGATGAACGAAACGCTATGAATTCTTCATACAGGTCTCAAATGCACTATGGCATGAATATTCTTAATAAGCAACCCAAAAAAATAAAACAAGCCACATTTCCTTTTGCCCAAATAAAAAATGACAGTTTGGTTTGTCTAAAAAACAAATTGGACGAATTATATCATCCGATTTTCCTTAGAAATTATTCTGCTTTAACAAACGCCTTTCAAGAATTTAAAAATAAATTCAAAGATAGAAATGTAAAAGAATCGGAAACGACCATAAAAATATTTGAAGACTGGAATGAAATCTGCAAAAAAGAAAATATTGATTTTATTGTTGTATCAATTTTAGACAATGAAATTTCCAAAGAAACAACACTTCAACTTAGACAAAAAAACATCAAAACATTGGACATAGGATTGGATATTTTAAACAATAATAAATTCAACAATTTACCCTACGACAGTCACCCTAATGTTTTAGCACATCGGGTTTATGCGGAAAAACTACTTAACTACATTAATCCAGAAACATTCCATTAATCAGACTTATTCATCAATGAAAATACTCGGCATAGCTGCATTTTATCATGACTCATCCGCCACTATTTTAATAGGTGGTGAAATAGTGGCTGCCGCCCAAGAAGAAAGATTCACAAGAAAAAAACATGATGCCGGCTTCCCTACAAATGCTATTAGATTCTGTCTGGACGAAGCAGGGATTTCCTTGGATGAATTGGACGCTATAACATTCTATGACAAGCCTTTTTTAAAATTCGAAAGGTTATTAGAAACCTATTATGCATTCGCTCCCAAAGGAATTCGCTCATTCATTAAAGCCATGCCTCTTTGGTTGAATGAAAAATTATTTATTAAAAAAAGAATTTATTCAGAATTAAAAAAAATAGAAACATTCGACAAAAATAAAGTCAAATTATTATTTCCCGAACACCATTTATCCCATGCGGCTAGTGCTTTCTATCCCTCTCCATTTGAGAAAGCTGCCATCATCACAATAGATGGCGTAGGAGAATGGGCGACCGCTTCCATTGCTCTGGGAAATGGCAATGAAATTTCTATTCTAAAAGAAATGCACTTCCCACATAGTTTGGGTTTATTATATTCCGCCTTTACTTATTATTTAGGCTTCAAAGTGAATTCTGGAGAATATAAATTAATGGGTTTGGCACCTTACGGCAATCCCGAATCCGAAGCATTGAAAAAAAATATTGAATTAATAAAAAAAGAATTAATTCATATTTATGAAGACGGCTCTATTTGGTTAAACCAAAAATATTTTAATTATGCTACGGGATTAACTATGACAAATAATAAATCATGGTATAATTTATTCGGAATAAAAAAAAGAAATGCAGAGGACACACTTTCACAAGAACATTGCAATCTAGCTTTAGCCATACAAAAGGTAACAGAAGAAATCCTTGTCAAAATAGCAAGACATGCCAAAGGAATCACCAAAGCAGATTATTTATGTTTAGCTGGTGGTGTCGCATTGAATTGTGTGGCTAATGGAAAATTAATACGAGAAAATATTTTCAAGGATATTTATGTCCAAGCCGCTTCCGGAGACGCGGGCGGATCTTTAGGCGCGGCAATGGCAAGCCATTATATTTATTATAAAAAAGAAAGGAAATTAATTTTTCCGGATGCCATGCGAGGTTCTTATCTCGGAAATTATTTCAATGATTTTGAAATCGAAAAATTTATAAAAAAACAGAAAGCTGTTGCTCAGCAATATGAAGAAGATGATTTATTAAAAACAATAGCCAATTATTTAAACAATGGAAAAATAATCGGCTGGTTCCAGGGCAAAATGGAATTCGGTCCCAGGGCATTGGGAGGAAGAAGCATACTTGGTGACCCAAGAAATGAACAGATGCAAAAACAATTAAATCTAAAAATAAAATACAGAGAATCATTTCGTCCATTTGCTCCAGCAGTTTTGGAAGAAGATGTGGATTTATTTTTTGAGTATGTAAAAGAATCACCTTATATGCTCCAAGTCCACGATTTAAAAAAAGAA
>JAHDHJ010000014.1:0-227 GCA_020631375.1 Saprospiraceae bacterium
AGAGTATTTAATTCGATTCCAAAATACAGGGACAGATGTCGCCCATACGGTTATTCTTTTGGATACCTTATCGCCCTTTTTAGATCCGAGTAGCATCCAGTTAGAATCCAGCAGTCATCCGTATGAATTTGAATTAATCGGTACGAATATAATTCGGGTAACCTTTGAGAATATCATGCTTCCTGACAGTACATTTAGATGCTTCCAAAGGCTTTTTCAAATTCATT
>JAHDHJ010000014.1:237-31802 GCA_020631375.1 Saprospiraceae bacterium
GAGTAGCATCCAGTTAGAATGTAGCAGCCATCCATATGAATTTGAATTAATGGGTACGAATGTGATTCAGGTAACTTTTGAGAACATTATGCTTCCAGATAGTAGCAGTAATTTGGATGCTTCCAAAGGCTTTTTCAAATTCATCATTTCTCAAATAGCTGACAATCCGAACGGAACAGTAATTTATAATAATGCCTCTATTTATTTTGATTATAATGATGCTATCTTCACCAATACTACTTTCCACACCATAGGAGAAAACTATGTCCATATTGACTTAATAGATGACGTAGAAAATCCTTTGGAAAATGACATCAATATTTCCGTTTCACCAATGCCATTCCAAACAACAACAACTATTGAATTAACGGGTATTGATTCCAAACAGATCAAATTTACACTTTTCGACATTCAAGGAAGGATGTTGCACCAAGAGGAATTTAAGCAGGGCAAATTAGAATTGTCCTTGGCTCATCTTTCTCCCGGTACTTATTTTTACCATATTGAAAATCAAATGCAAATTATCAAAACAGGGAAATTAATCGCCCATTAAAAAAATTGACCATGAAGAATCTCTTACGTTATTTTACATTGATTACAATCATTTTATTTTTTGTCAGCCAAGATAAATTGGCGGCACAATTGATTATTAATAAAACAGCTAATACCAATTTCATTCAACCTTTTCCTTTTGCTCCACCAGAAATAGTAACATTTACAATTACTGTTCAAAATCCGGATCTTTGTGCAATAGAATATACTGTAACAGATAATCTACAAAAAACGCTCGGTGGATTTTATGTCTATACTCCTACAGTCGGTTCAATTAGTGTAGATAATGGAACATATACCATCCTCCCGAACGATCATGAATTTTCATGGGAAAACACAGTTGCTCCAGGAGAAACGGATACATTAATTGTCCAGACTGAATTCGGATACCCTTTTGATTTTCCACCAAGTGGCTCTTTTAATTATAAAAATACTGCTATCATTACTTATTATAATCATTGTTGTGATGATATACTTACTAATGCAGATCCAGATGATGATATTCTTTGTCTAAGCTGCGAAGAAATACTGAATGATGCCACACCATCCAATGATACGATTTGCTTTACCAGTTGTTATTATATATTGAATGATGCCAACCCCTCCAATGATTCCATATGCTTGAATAGTTGTTATTATATTTTGAATGATACTATTATCGCCAATGATACTTTATGCCCTAATATTGTTGGTTGCATTTATCTAAATGATAACATTCCGGAAAATGATATCTTATGTTATGGATTTCAAGAACCTACTGTAGATTCAGCAGATGTTGATCTAGATATTTATTTTTGTGATTTCTCCTGCGATGCTTTCTTCTCCTATGAAATAGACCAATGTACTGGAACCGTCAATGCCGATTTTTGGGGCTGGGCCTTTTTTGATGGCTGGATGTTGGATGGACAATTTATTTCTTCCGACTTCAATTACTCTCAAAGCCTAACTCCAGGTACATACGAACTCTGTGCTAGTGCTGCTAACGAGTGTTTCTCGAATGGATGCATATACTGCGAAACAATATTCATAAGTGATTCACAATTACTGGCTGTCGATATTCCCCAAACTAATTTTTGTATGGGTGATCCAGTCACTTTATTTGCTAACGTGCCACCTTTAAATCTAACATTAAGTTATGAATGGGAAGGACCTACTCTTACCGGTGCCAATGGTCAAACCGTAACAGCATTCCCCTTAGCTATCGAAACTTACACCGTAACCGTTACAGACGAATACAATTGTACTGCCACAACGGAAACGACCTTTATTCCCTCTCCCAGACCGATTATTAATAATATCATAACAAATTGCAATGGCAATGGAACACCTGCTGATACTTCCGATGATTTCCATACAATAGTAATAGATGTATCAGTTATGAATGGATTCTCATTTACAAATCAATATAGTTTGGAATCCAATATTTCCGGAGTTCTAGGTACATCCCAATATGATAGTCCCTTGACCATAACATTACCTGCGGATGGTGCTGTACATACATTTACAGTTTCAGATATTGGAGATCCCTCCTGTCCTGAAAGTGCCCAAACCCAAGCATTGGATCCTTGTTCAGTTTGTACGAATCCTACTGTTTCCATTACCACAAATGATAATATCCTAACTTGTAATAATCCATCCACCACCTTATTTGCCACACCAATAAACAACGCCACTTACCAGTGGAGCAATGGGGCAAGTAATAATGAAATCCTCACTGTCTTTAGTTCAGGAACATATACCGTAACCGTTTGCGATAACGGGTGTTGTGACCAAGCGGATATTATCATTACGGAAGATTTCAATACGCCACCGCTTAGCATTACTTCCAATACGACTACATTGGATTGTAATAATCCCACAATAGATCTGACAGCCAATGCTCCCACGACCTTTTTCCAATGGGACAATGGAATGAATGTCCCAACAATTTCTGTAACTACTGCAGGTGAATATACTGTAACCGCTACTGATTTATTCAATGGTTGTACTTCTACGGAAAGTATTACGATTAGCCAAAATGATATCAGCCCTATTGTTTTCATCAATGCTCCTACTACAGAATTGAACAATACGGTCACTAGCATACAATTGGATGCGATAGCCACAGGAACCGGAAACCTTGCATACGAATGGACGGGCGGGAATACTAACCCAAGTTTGACCGTTACTAGTCTGGGAGTATATATGGTCACCGTTACAGATATTGACAATGGTTGTAGTACTGTTGAAACCATAACCATCACCCAAGCTGTATCATGTACTTTATCCACTAGTATTATTGCTAATCCGGAAATTGCCACTTGTGACAATCCTACAATTGTCCTGACAGTGTCTAGCAATCCTCCAGAATCAATTTTCTTTCCATATGATTATCAATGGTCTCCTAATACCTTGGGACAAACCGGACAAAACATTCCCGTAATTCCCACACAGCCTGAAATTTATTCGGTAACGGTAACGGATCCGAATGGTTGTACTGCCAGTGCGGATATTTTTATTGATGTTGATTTCTTTGTTCCAACTGTATTCATCAATGCTCCTACCACAGAATTGAACAATTCTGTTACAAGCATACAATTGGATGCGATAGCAACAGGAAATGGAAACCTTGCATACGAATGGACGGGCGGGAATACTAACCCAAGTTTGACCGTTACTAGTCCGGGAGTTTATACTGTAACCGTCACCGATATTGATAATGGTTGCTTCATAACAGAAAGCATAAATATTATTCAGGCAACGTGTGAATATTTTATTCCCTCTAATAATCTAGCTTGTAATGATATTGGCAATAATACGATTTGCGTTCCCTTGGAAAGTATAAATGCTGTCCCCAATGGAATCATAGGAATGGATTATTGTATGACTTATGATCCTAATGTTCTGACCCCAACGGGAAATGTGGTTTTGGGCAATGTCGTTTTGGATGGTAATACAAATGCAGGATATGCCGTTAATACCACTGGTTTTCCAAATATGGTTTGCCTAAGTATTTTCTATAATTCAAATGCTCCTGTAGGAACGAATTTCTTAGGACAAGGAGAAATCGCTTGTGTAGAATTCAGCCTTAATAATCCAAGTATTCCCGGAACATCAGATTTTGGCATTTTGAATCTTATCGAAAGCTATGAATCAAGCATTTCTGAAGAGTGTGCCGAAAATGGAACAATCGACTGGCAAGGCAATAGTGATCCGATGAATGGAAAAATCACTTATTGGAATGATGCTAATTTGCCACTTCTTTATGATGTCGATAATCCTTTGGATAATTTACCCACTTATATTTATCGAAGTGATGTGGATTGCAATATTATTGGAAATCCCGCCCTTACGGATTTGGATGGGAATTTTGAAATTGATACAGAAAATGCCACTCATATCAATATCAATAGGGACATTAATAATTCGATTATTGTAATGGGAACCATTAATGGCTTTGATTCTTATTTGGTACATTTGGTTACTACACTTGATCCGAGTTATGTTCCGAATCCCTACGAGATAATCGCTATGGATGTAAACATGGATGGCAATGTTACTGCCGGAGATATTACCCACATGGAAAACAGAATTATTTTGAATATTGGCGAATATCCACAAGCATGGAATGCCAATAATGGGCAGGCATCCAAGGATTGGTTATTCATAGATGAAACCGCAGTGTCCCAAGATGCAGGATTCCAAATAAGTTCTACTTATCCATTTGGAGATGGTCTGGGTTATGACAGATTGAATGTTCCCAGAGTACCCATTTGCCAAGAAATAGCTTATGATAATAATGCTTCTTGTCCATCACCTTTAGATATGGATTATCATGCTATTCTTTTAGGCGATGTGGATAAATCTTGGGATTTGACGGTTTATAATATGAAAGAATCCAGTGGAGATATTTTGTTGGATTTGGATAAAGCCATTGTCTTGAAAGATGTTTGCAGTATGCTCATACCTATTCGGGTTGAAAATTTGGAAAATTTAAAATCCCTTGATTTCATATTGGATTATAATTCTGATAAATTGATTTTTGAAAGTTTCGTTTATGGAGATATAACAAACAATGATATGAGGATGGCTTATAATCTAGCTGAAGATGGAAATATCCTTTTCTCTTCTTATACTAAAATGACAAATGGCTTAGCGAATAGTGCAAACACTTTATATTATGCTAGATTTTCAATGCAAGACCCTGATGAATTGATTACGCCAAACGATTTTTCTTTTATCGATACTTATTTGGATGGCTTGACATCCGGCAATACAATTTCGAATAGGGAATTCAACTGTTCGGATGAAGAAATATATGTTGGCGAACCATCAGTCAGGGTTTATCCTAATCCATTTGCAGGCAATTTCAACATTGAATTATCCGGTTATCCTGCTGACACAGAATTTAAATTAAATTTCTACGACGTTGCAGGAAAATTAATTGAAAGTAAAACTTTCACGGAAACACTTTACAAATACGAAAGATTAAATCTTCCTACCGGATTTTATTTGTATGAATTAAAAATTGGAAAAGAAGTCATCGATTCAGGAAGATTAATGTCGGCGGAATAATAGATATTTAGATTTTGAGACATTAAGATATTGAGATAAAAAATAGTCGCTTTTTCCAAGACGGCTATTTTTATTTGAAAATGTCCGCTATCGACAATTCATAGGTTTATGCAAAAAACAAAACACTATAAATTAAAACCATATCGTTTGCTAATAAGTGCTTCAAGCTATTTAATCGGGTAATTCCACGAACACGAAACAATTAGAGAAATTCGTGTAAATTAGTGGCGGAAAAAACTGCCACGAATCCACACGAATCCCACGAATACTAAATTATTCATTGCTGAATTCAATACACCAGAAAGGTAAGAAATCTATTATAAATTCATACTTGTTTAAATACCTCAAAGCACTTAAATTATTGTAAATTGCAAAACAATTAAAATCAAGCAAAATGAGAGCTTCCTTTTTTATTTTAGTTACTATTTTATTTTTCTCTTGTACTTCACAAAAAGCAGAGCAAAATATAAATGTAAATACAGGCACTAAAAAAACAACCACTCCTCCCAAAGCCAATCCTCCAACAGATATTATCCCTATTGTGAAAACAGAAGAAGAATGGAAAGCAGAATTGAATGAAATGGAATTTCATGTCCTTAGGGAAAAAGGAACGGAAAGAGCGGGAACAGGAGATTTACTACATAACAAAAAAGAAGGCACTTATACTTGCAGGGCTTGCCAATTACCCCTTTTCCATTCCGATACTAAATTCGAATCAGGGACTGGATGGCCCAGTTATTGGAAACCTATAAAAGATGGTCATGTAAAAGAAATTGCGGATGATTCTCATGGTATGAGAAGAGTGGAAGTCGTTTGTGGAAGATGTGACGGCCATTTGGGACATGTTTTCGATGATGGTCCCGAACCTACCGGTTTGAGATATTGTATTAATGCCGTCTCTTTGGATTTTGAAGAGAACTAAACCATTGCATAATAAAACCCGATGATTTGTTAACAAGCAATTTGATTTAATCCCAAAAATAGAAAGGTATTAGTTTTGAATAATGAATCATTCCAAGTCAATACCTTTTTATTTTAATTCTCTATATTACTTTTTAGGAATAATGTATGCTAACTATTAGTGCAAAAACACTAAAAGCCCTATATGTTTTTTGTCATATAGGGCTTCTTATTTTTCAGAAGCTGAATTCTTAAATTAAAATCGCTTATTCTTCATCAACCTCATCAACAATAGAAGGGATAAGTACCTTGCCCTTGTAGTACAAGGCACCATCTACCTCATAAGCACGGTGTCGCAAGTGTGCTTCCCCTGTTGCTTGGCAAACTTGTACTTGGGGAGGTGTGATTTTCTTATGTGTACGACGTTTCCTTTTTCTTTGCTTTGATATTCTACTCTTAGGATGTGCCATAATATATCTATTTTATATTGTTATCAATTGTTATCTTTATTCAAATCTTTTAAGGCGTCTATAAACGGGTTATTATTAGGGATTTCATCTTCTACAGTTTCATCCTCGTCCGCATCTTCCAAATACTCCAGCATCGATTCGTCACAAGGTGGCTTTTCCTCGGATTGGCAGTCATAAGACTTAATCAAGGGAATCGATAAGCTGATGAATTCATAAATGTATTTAGATACATTTAATTCATGAGCCTGTGGGTGGATATAAATGACTTCAGCTTCTTCATCTCTCAACTCACTATATTTGGCAAGGATGTTATGCTCGCCATGTACAGGAAGATTGATTTCCGTAAGACACCGATCACATTCAGTTTTATAAGCCCCATTAATGGAAAAATCCAACTCCATTACATCCGTACGCTTATCCAGTTCAAGTAAGACCTTGAATTCACCATCTTGAATCAAACTATCTTCAAAATGAGAAAAAAAATGCTTATCTACCTGAAATTCAAACTGATGCAAGCTATTTCCTAAACCCCTTAAGGGTATTGAAAAGTGTTTTAATGCATCCATTTCTAAAGAACTTGCTATTTTTGCTCGGCAAAGATATATGTTTTTAATGGAATTAGAAAGAAAAAGTGCCATTAAGGATTAAATATTTTTTAATCAGAATAAAAGATTTGTCGGGAACTTATTTATATTTGTATCGCTTTACAATAAAGCGACTAAAATAATGGGGGATTAGCTCAGTTGGCTAGAGCGTTTGACTGGCAGTCAAGAGGTCGCAGGTTCGATTCCTGTATCCTCCACATTTAAAATCAAGCAGTTATGAAGATGAAATTCATAGCTGCTTTTTTATTTGCACTCAATTTGCACTCACTTTTGTTTTTTCTTCCACTTTAACATTCTTTAGGTTATATCAATTAATTTGAATATGTGTTTCAGTTTTTTTAGGCAATAAGAAATTTATATCTTAAATTACATTTGCCAAAAATTAAGTCAAATATGCTCGGAATAAATCCAGACATCAAAAAATCTCACACCCTCCCAGGAGAATTCTATAAAAGCGAAGCCAGATTTAAAGAAGTAGTAGAAAAAATATTCGCTCACTCTTGGCATTACGCTATAGATACGATCGATATTAAGTCAAATATTTCCATTCAGCCTGTAACACTACTTCCAAATGTATTAGACGAACCTGTTCTTTTTACAAGAGATAAGAATGGCGAAACTCACTGCATGTCCAATGTTTGTACACATAGAGGAATGATATTGGTAGAAGAAGGCAATAAAAGTAGAATCATCAGTTGCAAATATCATGGCAGATGTTTTAGATTGGATGGTTCTTTTAAAAGTATGCCTGCGTTTGAAGAGGCAGAAAATTTCCCTTGTGAAGATGATAACTTGCCTCATATCTCTTTTGCTGAATGGGCAGGAATGCTTTTTACTTCATTGAAGCCTACCATTCCATTTGAGGAAATGATTAAGCCTATTCAAGAGCGTCTATCTTTTCTTCCTTTGGATAAAATGATTTTCGATCCCTCTAAGTCCAAGGACTATTTTGTAAATGCGAACTGGGCGTTATATTGCGATAATTATTTGGAGGGGCTTCATATTCCTTTTGTTCATCCCACATTGAATGCAGCATTGGATTTTGAAAATTATTCCTCTGAAATCTTTCCTTATTGTAATCTTCAATTAGGTATCGGAAACGATGAGGCTGATAATTTTGAAATACCTGAAGGACATCAAGATTATGGTAAAAAGGTTTATGCTTATTACTATTTTCTATTTCCAAATGTAATGCTCAATTTTTACAAATGGGGTCTATCTCTGAATATTGTACAACCAACTTCTTTCAACACAACAACGGTTCGTTTTAGGACCTATCTATATCCTGATGCTAAAGCCCAGCAAGAAGATTTTGCGATTGACCAAACCGAAATGGAAGACGAATGGGTAGTCGAACGGGTGCAAAAAGGAATACAATCTAGAATGTATAAACGAGGTCGTTTTTCTCCAAGTATGGAGAAGGGAGTACATCATTTTCATTTACTGATTCAGCAAATGATGAATAGGGAATAATTTAAGAACGCACAATTATTTTATCCCCTTCGCTGCTAAATCCTGATCAAAAATTTCTTCTAAAATCTTATATAATTCGGGATGTTTCTTTTTTAATAGCTTTGGTCGTTCAAAAAAGTATTCTCCCAAAACGGCAAAAAATTCTATCCTACTCGTTTTTGCATAGGGATGGATATCACTTTTCCTTTTTACAATATCTTCTATTTTCCGTTCTATCATATCCACCCAAGGAATCGTATATTGTTTCTCAAGTAAGGCATGTGGAATTCCGTCTATCTCTCCATCCATTCCATCTATCAGGTGGATGAATTCATGTATGGCGGTATTTTTCTTATCTCTTTCATTTTGAAAACCATGACGAAGCGCTTGCCTGGATAAAATCATTTTATCCTTCATATATCCGGTTCCTACCATGCCCAAAATATTCCGTCCTTTTCCTTTGGTATCAAAATTTTCATTAAATGAACTTGGATAAACCAATACTTCTGTCAGATTTTTATATTTCCATTCCGGAAAGGCAAAAATGGGAATGACCGCACTGGCAGCGATAAGCAATCGATCCAATAATTCTGCTTGGGTTTCTACTCCTGTAATTTTACAATTTAATAAAAATTCCTGTACTTTATATTCGAATAAATGTTTTTTCTCTTCATTTAATTCTTCATAATAAGATACGTTTTTTGCTAGAATCTTTTTCCATTCTTCTGGAAATATTTCCCTTGGTTTTCGCCAACGGTTTTTCCATTTGGTATAAGAAAACAAACTAAAAAAAGTGGAGAGTAATGCGAATAATACTTTTATCAGGGGCATAATTATTCAGATGTTTTTTCCATATAGAATTCTCCCCAAGAAGAAATGCTCATCATTACGGGTTCAAGTGTTTTCCCTAATTCCGTTAGATTATATTCGACTTTGGGAGGAATGGTAGGATAGGCTGTCCTTTTGATGATTTTCTTTTCTGTCAAATCTTTTAATTCCTTGACCAACATCCTTGTGGATATCTTCGGAATTGCTCTTTCTAATTCCTTAAATCTTAATTTCTCATTAATGGATAAAGTATAAATAATTGAGAATTTCCATTTCCCGCCTAGCATTTCCATTGCTATATCGAAAGGGCATAAGACATTATCTTCATAATTTTTAATCATAATCATTTGACTATCAATATTAGTAACATAAATGTGTGTACTATACAAAAAAGTAACTACTTGCAAAAGTAAAGTATTGAGTGTAATTTTGCAATATTATTTTAATAAATATAATTTTAAAATGTTTAAAAAAGTCAAAAATCGAATCCCTGCATTCAATGTAAATATGGGAGGGATAATTCTTAAGCAGGCATTGCCTACGAATAATGTGGAACAAGTGGATCCTTTTTTATTATTGCACCATGCAAAATTTTCATATAAAAATCATGCACCCGCAATCCAACAAGGTTTGGGTCCGCATCCGCATAGGGGATTTACGCCCGTTACTTTTGTGATTGATGGGGAAGTCCATCATAGAGATAGCAGGGGGAATAATCAAATTGCAAAAAAAGGGGAAGTCCAATGGATGCATTCTGGTGCTGGAATTATCCACAGTGAAAGACCTTCGCAAAATTTAGTGGAGCAAAATGGTTCTCAGGAAATCATCCAACTATGGATCAATTCTCCTTCGGATAAAAAAATGAATGCTCCGGAATATCAATATATTTCCGAAGATAATATTCCTGTTTTTCTTTCGGAAGATAAACAATTCCGCAATAAATTAATTGCAGGAGAGCTAAATGGAATCCAAGGAAAAATAAAAACGGAAAGTGAATTATTAATTCTTTGGGGAAAAGCGGATTCTGCTGCTAAGCAAACTTTAAATATTGATAAAAAATTCAATTCCATGATTTATTTAATCAAAGGAGAATTGAATATTGGGGCTTATGGAAAAATTAAAAATAAGGATTTAATTATTTTTGATAATAATGCTGAGGGCATTCAATTTTCTACTGAATCCAATGCAGAATTTTTGGTTTTGTGCGGTGTCCCCATTAATGAAAAGGTTGTTCAGCAAGGTCCTTTCGTCATGAATTCTACAACGGAAATCATGGAAGCGATGAGGGATTATCAATTGGGAAAAATGGGTGTGTTAGTTGAAGAGGAATTAATATAAAATCAATTATCCTCTTCGTATTTATTTCAAGGTGTGGCTTCAAGTCACACTTTGAAATATTTGTTCAAATAAATTATTTTAAAGTGTATAAAAAATAAAGGAGCTTTCTCCGAAAAACCGCGACAATTCCGAACTTTTTCATATTGAGATCGCTTTTGCATTGACCGCAAAAAGGCCGGGAGCAAGAGCAATGATATTACGATAATTCCTAAATTGATTGATTCCTTGAATTTGAAGAATCGGTGGTTTCAATAGAAAGGAATACTACCCTACCTTATGGTTTTTCTATCCAAGAAACCCAACTCGCCACGCCTTGACATTGTTTCCACCTTGAAATAAAATACTGTCAGACGTAGTATTTCAGATGGAGGACACCCAAAACACCCCTTATTTTAAAAACCACCGAAAAGGGTGAAACAACCCAAAACATCATAAAAAACAATTAAAAAACCTAAGAATGTCCGTTTTCAGTAAAAGAATGTCCGTTTTCAACAAATCCAAGACAAAGAATTAGCATAATTTTGATGTTATGGAACGAAGTGAAAGATAAAAAATTAATAAATGTATAGTTTATTACCGTTTTATCAGATGTTTGTTCACTTGACAAGCCCTGCAAATAAGGAAAAATGCTTCTAGAATTATTTTCTAATTAAGAGTTTTAAATATTTATTTTAACTCTAAAAGTAAAAATATGCCTTACGGAAAGCCCGCTTGTCAAGTTATAACAATCTTTTGTTACTTTCAAAATCAATATCTATGTCTGTAAACACTTTTGGTTGGGATACTATTTATGTTTTACCGTATTCCAAAGTAAACGAATGTCTATCCAAAAACAAAAAAGCATCTACATGGTCTGAAATGAATATCGCCATTGATGGAGATGGTAATATTGTTAAGAATCCGGCTACATTGGATGAAAGTGATCCCTATTATCTAGTTAAGGGAAAGCTTTCAAATACCCAATTAGTAGGTGGTTCTGGACAAGAAGTAAATTTGTCCGTAGAGATGAATGAAGGTCAGATAGCTCTGATGAGAAGTGGAAAAAAAAACAAGGCAAAGACCTTCGATGGTCTTAATATAACCCTGAGAGTGCATTTGGATTGGGTAACGGCTCCAGATAAAAAAAAGACCACTTCAACTAAGGAAAATTTGCTTATAAATGATAAGAAGCCAATTAAGATATTGAATACCAATGCAGATTCTATAAAAGCAAAAAATCCCGACGGTTCGGAAAATAATTTAGGGCTAGCAGAAATAAACTCTTTGACTTTAGCATTAGAGTCTTACTTCTCCAATAACAAAGGTGGTTTCCAAACTATTTTTGCAAGTGTAAATATCAATACTGATAAAGATATCGAAAAGAGTAGCTTTGCATGGATACAACCAACCAGTACTAGCTATGCTGTGGTAGGAACTACTGTAGATGGGGATTCTGTATTTTACTTTGGTGTGTTATGTATGACAGGTGGACGTCATGCTCCTTTAACTCCTCAGATTCCCGGGAATGCTATCCCGTATCCGATACTCGAAGAAGATGAAAATCTGGCAAGAATAAATTCCTGTTTTCTGGTTAGTGAGGAACGTTTTCTAGAAAATCTTCTTTTGCCAAACCTAAAGCTGCTTTTCAATGGTGCTACAGATGATGATTTTCAAGTGAGTGGCAATATAATATCGAATATCAATGAATTGACTTTTCATAATCAGGAACTAGCAAACGGCAAAATAGTTAATCCTACTTCGGGTCCGGGTAATTTTTCCATAAGCATTCAGGATCAGTTACTTGTTCAATCCATGCAATGTGAATTTGAATATACGAAAGGATATACCGTGAAGCTGTCAAGTACGTCCTATTCTACCTTAAAAATGTATATGGATGAAGGTAAAAAGCAAGTTAGTTTGAAATTTTTAAGTAGTAACATGAGTGTAGATGTGCAGATGGCAGCATGGGTTCCAATTGCCTCTGCCGCTGCAGATATTCTAGTTACCATTGGAACAGCCTTAATTGCTTCTGTTGCAGAAACAGGGCTTAGTTGCTTTAATTCAAAGGGTGATCCTATTGAATCTGTTAAACCCTCTGATTCGCCACAAGGACGGGGGAGAACATTCCAAGTTTATACTATGGAACCTGTATGGGGGGAGGAACTAATAAGAACGACAGCGGAAGATTCGGGGTATAAACCTTTACCAGATGGCGAAGGATATCGACGTCCTGCCACAGATGACAAACCTCAAGAAACAGTCTCCTCGGATCAAATGACTATGGCCGTCAGAAGGCAAACACCAGCTACTCCATCGGATCGAACTGCCCCAGGAACAGGTGCTGGAGAAATAGTCCAACAGAATACTACCTCAGACTCAAAGCCAATAGGGTCTATTTTCAATAGGACGCACGCAAAAGTTGCTGGAGTGGTGGCATTCTCATTATCTCTTGGGTTGTCCGCACTAACAATTGAGTCAATAAATGCTTACATCGATCATCAGACTTTTCCTGATTTTAGGAACCTTCTAGAAAAAATTGCTAACCACATAGAATGGACAGATGATGATGATCACGAATTATTAGCCATTTATCTTGATAAAGCCGTTCAATTCGCTATGGAAACCAAATTTCAATAGTTAAAATTTATTCTTCACTCATAAACAAACCTTATTATGGAAACCAATACGACAAATACCACGACTCCAAAAGCCAACAAGACAAATATTGATACCAATGGTTGGGATACCGCATATGCTATTTACTATCCAACGGTAAATAAGGCAATTGTTGACCAAGGTACTTCTCCCAAAAAATTTAATGTCACTAAACAGGGCTATTCTTATAAAGGTACTTTCGGTCCATGGCAATTAATCCCTGGAGGAGCAGGAGATTTAGTTCATATGACCATCCCAATTACGGAGAGTACCTATAGTGCACCACTCAGTAAAAAAACGGTTTTATCCCCTATAAAATTCACCATCGAATTAAACTTGGCTTGGTTTGATATGGAGGTAAAGAATAACTACCACTTGAAAGTATCTGAAAAAATGGAAACTATTGCTATTGTCGATAAAGACTGGGGAAAAAATACAAATTTAGATTTATCGCCTGAAGGAATGATCCCACTTATTTTTAGGAAATATTGGCTTATTGAAAATATTTCCCTCTTTACGCACGTCTTTGCCGCTTTAGATCTCGACTCTGACCTAGCCACTAGTAATAGTTTTAAATGGATAAAACCAACCGATAAGGGATATGCAGTATCTCAACCTTCTCCTAGTGCTACCCATAAACAAGTAGATATCAATCAATGTATTTTTGCAGTACTATGTATGACTCAAAATAGACCTAACCCCGGATATCTTCAAATTACCCCAAACTGCATTCCTCCAGGAGTAAATTCTTCATTTGTCATCAATAAGCATCGCATCCTAGACCAGTTTTTCCGCCCGAATTTAGGTTTGCTTTTTCAGCATGGAGTGACGCCAGATGATTTTTCAGTCAATGAATTAAACTGTTCACTAAGTAATAATAAAACCCTAACATTCTTGCCACAAGAATTTGATTTAATATCGGAGGAAGCCGCAGATAAACTTCCTGAGGCATTAAAGGTTCTTGTGAAGCCGTTTGTTTCACTAGCCAAAATGCACGTAACACCAAAAATTGATGCAGGTAATTTCAGTATACGCCTTTCTGATACCTTTATCGAAATTGAGCTGACTAATATGTATTTTGGATTCATCCCTGGCATGACGATACACCTAAGCCATACTTCTAGGTCCATTTTAACAATCAATAAGAATAAACAACTTAATTTAACTGTCAATCCAAATAAAGGTGATTATTCTACTACGGCCTGCGTTACAACTAGCACTACATTTAGTGTAATTGAAATTGTAGCTGGTATCGCTTTAAGTATGGCAGGAGCGGTGGCAGGTGGTTTTATTGGTGGGGCTTTGGGAGAAGCAGGTGCAGTATCAGCAGGAGAAGCTGGTTCAGCCGCCGCAAGTATAGGTGCAGACGCTGCCGCAAGTGCAGCTACAGATGCCGTCTCAAATTTATCCACAGAAACTATGACAAACGCAGCAATTGAAACGGGTAGCGCCGCATCTGGAAAAGCTTTAGGTGCCGCGGGAAAATTAACCGGTATTTTTAATAGAATCTGGCCAAAACTATTGGGCTCTATAATAGGTGCAGGAGCAGGTCAAGCAATATCAGAAATTCCTAAAGTCATTACTACTATTGCAGATAAAGCAGCTAATGATCCCAAAAGCATACCAAACCTTGATGATTTAGGTACTGAAGCATTGGCTCCTATTCAATGGAATAGCATAGAAGATAAAGGCTTCATCATTAAAGATGGTTTTTTAAATGGTGATCTAGTCATTGGTATTAATTACGAAGATTAAATAGACCCCAAGCTAATCTTATTCGGGTGCAATTCATTTTGTCGCTCCGCAGGAGCGACAACTCTAGTACAATTCCACTATGACAGAAGAAGAACGACATTTTGAAATGCACCCTCTTATTCGACACCATAATGGAAAATATTATTTATGAGTGTGTTTGATACAAACTATAATAGGTTTCTTGTTTTTGATTTCTTTTGAAAAATTACATTGATATGAGCCAAAATACCTTAACACATGGATGGGATATCATCTCCGCTATGCGAATAGATACCTTTAATAAATTGGTTAGAGGAGATAATCTAAATCAAAGCATCCAAATAAATTATAAGTCTAAAGATGGATCCGTTTCTTTCCAGGGGGCTATTACCCAATGGCTAATGGTCCCGGGAGGAAACGGAGATACAGTTCGTTTTGATCTAACTATCCAGATAGTGGACGGAAATCAATTCTCCGTCCGCGTGCAAGTCAAGTTGGATTACTATGCCAATCCAACGAATAATAAGCTGATGGATCTGAAAGTTAGAAAACAGCAAAGTCCCTTTACGTTTTTAGAAATAACGGGGCCAAATCCAAGTTTTAATGAACAAATCGATGCCGTTCATTTTACAGATTACCTAAATTCAGACCCCGGACTTTGTGAAATGATGTTTTGCTCCGTTGATTTAAGTGGGAATTTTGGAGGAGAGGCTTTTTCTTGGATGCATCCAACCTCAGTCTCTTATGCTTATATCGAAAAGAAAAATCCAGATAATTCTTATGTCGGAAATTCTGGGGTTTTTGCGATATTGGGCATGACTGATAATCGGCAAAATCCTGATATCCAACAGGTCGATGGGAGTGCAATTCCAAATGGTCAAAACTCCAGTTTTATTATTTCCAAAAATCGATTTCTTGACAAGCTGCTATTTCCTAATGTTTATAAAGGATTTCCAAATTCAAATTCATCGGATTTCACGATTTCGCCAGACACCTCTACTATCATGTTAAAAGACAATATGACAATTACTTTTAGTGGTATAGGATCGGATGGTAAAGAACATTCTGGTACGATAATTTCCTTTACTATGAGTATAGAAGAAACAGATCTTCTTATTCAAGCAATAACGAAATCTTATGTAGGGCACTGGACTTACGTGTTTACTCAGTCAACCCACCGCTATAATTTGGTTTTGAGAAACTACAATGGCAAACAATCAATTGGATACCAACAGAATGGAACACCTACTATAGAACATTGGAAAAAGACAGATTTCCCTTGGTATGCTAAGGTAATTGAGGTTGGTTTATTAGTTATTGGCATTATAGCTTCAGTCGTCCTTACTGTCCTGACAAGCGGGTTAGATTTAATTATTGGTTTAGTTGTAATAGGATTATTAGTAGGGATTGTAGAAGAAGGTGAAAATATTCTTAACCTGATTAATACGGATAAAGCTCCGGATTTAGGTACTATAATTACACAAATCAACGCCCCAATTAGTTGGATGGATGAGATGAATTTTAATATTACAGATGTGCATCTAAATGATTCCTTGATATTTTCAGGTGAATATGAGTGATGTAGATTTATTTAAGAACACTAAAGATTATATTTTATTCTTGATAAGAATACATACATTTTTCATAACTTAAAATAATTATTATGAATTTTAAATTTTTTATTTCCCTTATTTGTTGTTTATTTTTAGTCCAATGCGTTCAAGGTCAATACATCCATGAATTTAAAATTGGTTCAGATAGTCCCTCTTTCGGAGGTAAGGATGCCCTTGCAATTAAAAATACGGATACAAAAACAACTTGGGCGCTTCACATTTCTAAAAAAGAACATTCCTTACAATTTTTTAGAGATGGTGCCCTTGAATTAAAAATCATGCCTGATGGCTCTATGAATCAAATTTCTGATATTAATCGAAAAGAATATATTGCTGATATTCAAGAAGGGCAGCTGCAAAATATTTTACAGCTACGACCAAAGCAATATTTTTTCAAAAATCAAAAAGATAATAAATTACGCTTTGGTCTTATCGCTCAAGAAGCTTTCCAAATATTTCCTGAATTAGTGCAAATTGACAATAAAGACCAAAAAAGTGAAACTTGGTCTATGAACTACATAGGAATAATTCCTATTGTCATAAAGGCTATGCAAGAGCAGAATGAGGTTATCGTTCAACAAGAAACGGAAATAGAACAATTAAAAACCCAATTAAAAAAAATTGAAAGTCGTTTATCTGCTTTAGAAGTACAAGTGGAAAAAGATTAATTGCTCAAATCGGTTTTTAAAAGTGGAACCTATAAAAAATACTACCTGAATAAATCCAGGTAGTATTTTTATTTCTAAAAATCTAAATATTTAACCATCTAATTCAATTCCCATACAATGCTTTGCCAGCATCATAATATTTATCTCCTTCCGTCCAAAATGGCTTCGCTGGATCATTGGCGATAAGCCTTCCGGAAAGAAGAAAAGATTGTACATATTTAAGAATATATTCGTAGTCAACGGAATCGGGATTATCATTCGCTTGGTGATAATATTTGAAAATCCTATCATCGAAAGCATCAAAACCCATACTGAAAGTTGGTGCGGGAATTCCTTTTTTCGCAAAATTCACATTATCCGAACGGTCGAAAAGATTTTGTTCCGGAGCAGGATCATCAATCGCCCTCAGTCCGAATTCCTTACAGGCATTAATCATGTGTTTCCCAACAGTCGTCCTTCCTAGTCCGAACACTGTTACCAATTCAGTATTATTATAACCCGCATTATCAATATTAAAACAATAAGCGACTTTATCCAAGTCAACCGGGGGATGTTCCACAAACCATTTGCTTCCCAATAATCCTTTTTCCTCCGCAGTAAAAAGAATGAACAAGGCAGAACGTTTTGTCGGATATTTGGAAAGGTTTTTTACTGCTGCCAATACGCCTGAAACACCGATCGCATTATCCCTCGTTCCATTATAAATGGAGTCACCTTCTTCATCCGCACGACCAATTCCTATATGATCATAATGTGCGGAATAAATAACGAATTCATCTTTTAATTCAGGGTCAGTTCCTTCTATCCATCCTACTACATTAGGGGATTTAAAGCGGTCTATTTCGCTGCCTTTTACGCTGATGTCAATTTTTCCTTTTCCTTTTTTGATGACTTCCAATGCTTTTTCATCAGTCGTACTCATCCATAAATGTTGAAAATCTGCAACATCCTCTTCACCCTCATCCAAAACCATAGAGGTTCTCATGGCGAATGAAGTCAAGAATTTCCAAGGCAATTGTGCATTCTGATAGATTTCTATCAATCCCAAAGCACCCGCTTCTTTGGCTCTTTTTCTTTTGGAGGCAGCCATTCCGAACCAAGCTTGTGGATTTTCTTCTTCACCATCTCCGCATAACGCTACCAATATTTTACCTTTGGCTTTTTTAGGATTGATATCCGCTTCCATTCCGTGATTGACAAAAAGGAATTTCTTAGCTAAGATACTTCCATTATTCCCATCCAATTGGATAAAATCTTCTCCATGTTTCAAAGAAACATCCTTTACTTTTATAAATCCGGCGGAGGGAGGCGTAACAGATTTCAAACCTACCTGTTGGTAATAGCTATCCATTCCGGGCATTTTCTTCACTCCATACATTTGGAAATTAGAACTTAGATATGCCGCAGCCGCAGCCAAACCATCCGAGCGGACATCCCGCCCTTTCAAAGCATCGGATGCCAAAAAGCCGATATGGGCACGTAAATCATTTTCGGAAAGGGTTTCTTCTATCATTTCCCTATCCGATTGTGCTGAGACAAATGAATAAGAAATAAAAAATAATGCAAATAATACAATGGATTTTTTCATTGGATAAATTTAATTTATTAAAATTTTAAATTTTATAGACTTCAGACTCGAATTTACTTTTAAAGACAAATCAGTAAAGAAATAGTTGTTTGACCATTTCCAATACACTAAGTATTTTACACATAGTGTACTATGGCATTTAATCAATTTCTGTAATTAGTGTTTTTGTTTTGTCGGGGTCAAGCCAATAGTATTCATATGTATCAAGCTCTGCTTTAGTCAGTTCTTTTATTGGAATTACAAATTTTTCTTTATATTTCTTTTTCAAGGCTTGGAATCCTTTTAATTCTATTGTTTTCAATTCGGTATTAACAGAATGTTCGATATCGTAAATCAATAAAGCAGAATTCTCTTTTGAATTACCAACAGTCAGCGTAATTTGTTTTTCACCTGTTTTAATCTTTGGCTTGACACTCATCTCCTCTTAAGAAACTCCTTGTTTCCCAACATCACATGAAGCAAATATGAGCGCCAGAATTCCTAATAATATCTTTTTCATAATTCTTATTTTCTAAGAAGCTGTTTTTTTTATAAATAGTGAATTTAGGATTCATAAAATTCATAAACATATTCCTTTAGCGTCACCCCTTGTCCGGCAATGCGCGTTTCTTCTAGGATAATCCGATCATGTTCATCATTTTCCAAAAGGATTTCCACATTCATATCCCCTCTCCTATTATATTGGCGAATGGCGACATTATTTCCCTTTTCATCAAATTCCCATTCCATATCCCGATATTGTCCGGTGTAATTATTGACTTCTTCCAAGCCTATAACATTTCCGTTTTCATCATAATCCCTTTTTTCTGTGCCCATTACAATACCCTTTTCATTGCGGGTAATCGTATCTATGATATTGCCATTCTCATCCTCAACATATTCTATATTGCGGATAAAAGGCTTAGTCCCATCTTTTGAAGTTCCTTCTATATGTATGGGAAGACCAGCTTCGTCATAACTAAAAGTTGTACGTTCCACTTCATCTTCTCCGCTTTCATCATAAATGATTTCAAGGATGGGCTTACCCTCCTTATTGAATTGGTGGAATGTCTTCCCCTCAATAGTATCTTCTTCATCCCTTGTCGTAATGACCTCCGACAGTTCCGCCATATTCCGCTCTATGGTTTTAATCGTCAATGAACCATCCGCATACCAAGTGGATTCCTTGGTGATATGCTCATCATCATCATAAGAAAATGAAACCGTGTGGGATGCTTTTTCGTTCTCAGAAAAATAATTGGATTGGATAACCTTATCGCCTATATACGTATGAACCACTTTTTCATACACCGACCCATCTTGGTAAAAAGCGATTTCAGTTATTATTTTCCCTTGTTCATCAAATTCCCTAAATTCCAACAAATAACGATTGTTATTTTCTGTTGCATAAATATAGAGTTTTTTCAATTTGGGTTTGGTTGCCATTTGTTCTTTAGCTTGTTTCATAAAAAGCATTTTCCTTCTCCCCTATAGGTTGGAACCCTATTTGTAATCTGTCCTTGGGACACAATTAGCAATTCCTTGAAGTGTTCACAAAGTTCTCCAGACTTACTATGTCGCATAAAAATAGGGTCACCGAGATTTATTTCCTCATTTCCTTTATAAATAATTGGAGTTTGTACTTCTCCTGCCATTTCATTAGGAACCAATTTACTGCCTTTCGGCAAATGTGGATGAGGTATTTTATCCATTCCGAATGTACCGGATGCCACATATCCTCCCCCCAGACAAGTATAGATATCCTTTTGCGGTTTCCGCACCACTTCTATGGCATATGCCGCTGCCGGGCGATGTTTGAAAATCTTATAATTATCAAAAAGATGGGAAGCATAAAAACCCGACCCTACCGTGACTTCGCTTACACAATCCTCTTGCCTCGTTGTTTCCAAACTTCCTGTTCCTCCTCCATTCACAACTTCGGGACTGAATCCATATTCCAAAGCCATATCATAAATGGCTTTTCTCCTTTCGGCAATTTCCTTAATGGATTTCTTCTTCAACATCCGGATGATTCCATTCATAATGGATTTTCCTTGGGCATTATCCCCTACTCCGGCAATTTGGGCTTCATATCCCATTAATGCTCCCAGCCTTAGGTTCGGACAAGTTTTTAATTTATCAAAATATCGTTTGGCACTTTGCACATTATTGACCGAAGACCGATAGACCCCAAAATATACTCCAGGAAAACGAGTAGTCATGTCCATATCCAAACAAACAGGAATGACGACGTTTTCTTGCTTCGCAATGTCTTGTAATTTATCCAAATGCCCATCCAAATCCGTCATCAGATAAATCGTTTTATCCGAGCGCAAGGCAGGTATTATTTTTCTAACGTCCTCATCATGAAAGGTAGGATAAGCTACCAATAAATCGTCAAACCCTTCGTCTGCCAACCAAGCAGCTTCTTCAGCCGTGAAGCACATGATGCCTTGTATTTGTTCAGAAGAAGCCAGTAAATATTCCAAGACCCATTTATTCCTAACGGACTTAGAAGCTATCCGTATTTTCTTGTTTCCCGAACGAACTAAAATATCCTTGATATTCAAATCCAACAAATCCTTATCCAGATAGGCAAAAGGCATGGATTCATTTTTAAAGACTTCCTTATAATAGGCGTAGGTCATAAAAGAAATTCAAGAATTAGGGATGTTTTGCTATTGTGATTTATATTTGCAACAAAATACAACTGTAAATTTAGTATTATTTAGCAAATTACAATATCATTTTTCCTTTCAAGGGTTTGATACCCAATAAAGGATCGATGTAAATTCTAAAACTGCATACCATAATGATTCAAAGAATCCAATCCATTTTCTTGTTATTGGCATCAGGCAGTGCCTTTTCCCTTTTCCTTGACCCCATGTCTTTCTTCGGAGTGGACAATACGCAAGGTCTATCTACAGAATCAGCATTAGCCGATGGTGTTTTTAATGTCCATGACCATATTATCATGCTAGTAACTGTCATTCTTGCCGGTGCGGCGGCTTTATTAGCTATTTTCCTTTTCAAGAATAGAAGAACACAAATGACTATTTCCAGATTGGTTATTGTTTTATCTGTTGTCATTGCTGCCTTAGCCGGAATTCTATTTTCTATGGACTATAATTCATTGACTGGAAATACAAATATCGAGGTAGGTTTTGGGGTGATTTCTCCTATTATGACTATCGTTTTTGCGGCATTAGCCTTACGTTTTATCGGAAAAGATGAAAAGCTTGTGAAATCAATGGATAGATTACGTTAAGTTTTCGTATTTTTCGATTAATTATCTACTAGATAATTTTAAACAAGCTCTAGGTAGAACAAGCCTTTCATAATATTTCTAATGTTATGAAAATAGCTACTCTACCCGATGGTTTTTAAAATAACTGCCGTTTCAGGTGTTTGTTCACCTGAAACACTCCGTCCGAACAGTATTTCAAGGTGGACAAACACCACGCCTTGGCGTGGCGAGTTGGGTTCTTGAATAGAAAAACCATCGGGTAGAGTAGAAAATAGCATTGTATCTAATCTCCTAAGTAGAACATTGCGGATTATCCGCAAACAGAATATAGTCTAGATGAAAATGAAACATTTCCATTATTTATTGGCAATCCTATTCCTTACGGTTATCTCTTATAACAGCATCCAAGCTCAAGTTGGAATCAATATTCTTTATCCGGATACCAGTGCCATCCTCCATTTGGAATCGATTGACCGGGGTTTGTTATTTCCTAGGATGAGTACCGCACAGCGGGATGCGATTGTCCAGCCCAAAGCCGGGCTGATGATTTATAATAACCAGGATAGCCTAATGCAATATTTCAATGGTGATTGTTGGTTGAATACATTTATGAAAAGTTGTGATGATTGCTATTTTGAAATTGACCCAAGTGCTATTGCAGGAACGATTGACAGAGTGGTGGAAGATTCGATTTCCTTTACCATTGACATCACACAAAACAATGGGAATCCGCAAAACATAGCATTGGCAATCGTTTCGCAACTGCCTCCGGGAGTCACTTATTCCATAAGCCCCAACCCTATCTATTCTTCGGGAACAGTAACTGTTACATTCCATGCCACACCATTTGCTCCGGACGGAACCATTCCCATAGTATTCCAAGTACTTTGTGGCGACCAGACAACGAATTTCATTTATTCATTAACCTTGACGCCTTGTTATGAAGTAAGTGTGAACAATACCCAGAATTCCTACGACTTATCAAATGATGTGTATGCTACTTACCCAAGTTTGAATTCAAGTATTCCTATTTGTGTCGTTTCATATGTTGAATCCGGTGTTTCCGTTACTAGCCTTGATGTAAATATCCCTGCTTACACCACAGGAAATCTACATCCTAATTCTATTGTCGCCCTTGTCAATGAAGGAAATATAATAGGCATGGGAGGAGCAGGAGGAATCGCTTATGATCCCGCACAAGGTTGGACCGGCGAAGGAGAAGACGGAGGAACTGCTGTAAACCTTACCGTAAAAACAACCGTCATCAACGATTTCAATATCTATGGCGGAGGCGGAGGCGGTAATTCAATGGCATTTGCCCTTACATATAGTGTCGGAGGGCCTTTGCCTTTCACACTAGGATTCATGCTTGGAGCAGGTGGCGGAGGTGGTGCAGGCGGTGGCGCAGGCGGTAACCTTCCTACTGTTATCGGAATCACATATTACAATCCCGGAACAAATGCGACTGCCGGACAATTCGGTGTACCGGGTGTGGGTGGGGTTTTGAATACTCCGATTGTTTTTGCCCAAGGCCCTGCAGTAATCACATTGAATCCGTATGTAATAGGTGGAGACGGAGGAGATTATGGATACCCCGGAACCCAAGGTCAATTCGGACTGACTATAGATGTTAGTGTAACAGTTAATATTCCATTTGTAGGTCCTATTACGATTCCAGTAGTACAGGGAATCAACATACCCATTCCCATACCAACACCAGCTGCCGGAAATGGTGGTTTCGCCATAAAGAGAAATGGTAATGATTGTAGTATTCCGGATAACCTTTATAATAATTCTAATCTAAGGGGAGAGGTAGGAAATTAAAATGGGAACAATTCCAATTCCATTTTGCATCAATCAATTTAGATTTAAAAATCATTTGTATGAGACATATATTTTCTTTCATTCTATTCTTTTTGCCTTTATTGGCTTTTGCACAATTTGAGGGAAAAATAGACATGAGAACCACCCTTACAGAAACAGGCGAAAATGCCAAAGTGGAATGGTTCATCCAAAGTTCGAATCACCTAATGAATATTAATTCAGAATCTAAGGATCAAGCAAAGATGCAGTATGGTTTATTGATAAAGGAAAAACAACAAGAAACTTGGTTCCTTTCAGAAAATGATAATAGTGTTTACCAATTCCCCTATCAAACTTTAAATCGAAAGGATTTAGGCTTGCCTTTGAACAGTACTATTAAAATAACAGAAGAAAAAAAGAAAATAGCAGGTTTTGATTGCACAAGATATCAGATTATTTCGGCAACAGTTACAGTGGATTGCTGGATAGGGGAAGAAACAGGATTAACTCATTCAGATTTTCCGGAATTTATGAGAAATGGTTCTTTATTCGGAGTAATGAGATTAAACGGAATCAAGGGAATCCCCTTGATATTTGAAGTGAAAAATCTGGCAGGAGATATTTTGAATGGACAATATATTGATAGAATAACTGCTCAAAAACTGAGTGCTGACAAATTCAAAACCCCATCAAACTAAACCGCTGACCCTAATAAATTTGTTGCGTAAAGACGCAACAGATATTAGTATTTAGGCTATAGTATCTAGACCTAAAATGGTTTTCTACGAAACTATCTGATTAATACAATTAGTCTAATTTCTAAATACTAATATTTAAAGTCTGTTGCGTTTACGCAACTTCAATTAAATAATCATAGTATCCTTTTGGATGTCAACAAAACAATTATTCAACATATTCACCCTACTTCTTTTCTCCTTTGGGCTTCAAGCCCAATTCGGGAATAATGGTGCGCTCATTTCCGTAAAAAGTGGTGCCACGCTTTCTATTCATGAGGAAGTGGTGAATTATAATGGAGGTGAATTCCACAATACGGATACCATTTACGCTTTTTATGATTGGACGAATAATGCAGGGAATGAAGCTTTTATTTCCAATGGTGTAGGCATCGTTCATTTGTACGGGAACGACCAGCGAATCAAGGGAACCGATATTACCCGATTCTATGATTTACGCCTAGAACAAACCGGTGTAAAATACGGGGATTTGGATGTATATGTAGATGGTTTTTTAAGATTGAATGATCGACAGTTCCATTTGGATACGAATTGCGTAAGTGTTTTCAATAGTGATCCCATATCTGTTGAAAATGTAGGCAATGGGTATGTGAGTGCCTTGGAAAAAGGTGGATTATTGAGGCATTTGGAAAATACGCAGGCTTATTTTTATCCGGTGGGTTGGCCGAATTATTACCGACCATTGGAATTGAGTATGGAAAGCAATGCTTTGAATATTATGAAAGTCAGAATGGCATTTGAAGATGCTACGAATGACAATTTCGATAGGGCATTGAAAGAACCTAGCTTATGTGATGTGAATTCGGTTTATTATCATAGGATTTATCAAGAAGCAGGAACGAATGGTGCAAAAATCAAGCTTCATTATGATGCTGCCGTGGATGGTGACTGGAATACGATAGCCCATTTTCAGAATGTTCCTCAATGGGAAGATACTGGCGATGAAACTTCGGGAATTGACCCTGTAAGCGGATTGGATTATTTTGAGTCCGTTGATTTTATTAATGATTTCACTTACCCCGCATTTGCTTTGGGAGATGCGGCGGATACGATTCCACTTGTTGCTGATGACACCATTATTTGCCTAGGACAAACAGTTACATTTACAGTAGAAACGGGTTTTAGTTTTTATGAATTTTTCATTAATGATATTTCTGTCCAAGCAGGGACCAGCAATACATATGTATCTTCTACTTTACAAGATGGCGATATTGTCAGTTTTGGTTCTTCTGTAGAAGGATGTATTTTTCAAGGAAGCAGTATAATTATGACTGTTAATCCATTGCCAGTGGCAATGGCATCTAGCAATAGCCCCGTTTGTGAAAACAGCGATTTGGAATTATCTGCAAACGGAGGCACATCATATCAATGGGAAGGACCGAACAGCTTTACATCATCAGAACAAAACCCTATCGTTCCCGATGTTTCAACATTGGCAGCAAGTACATATACCGTAACTGTTACAGATATAAATGAATGTTCGGATATTACCAGCATTGAAGTGGTCATTTTTCCGGAACCAGTTATTTCTATTTCTAGCAATAGCCCTATTTGTGATGGTGATGACTTGAATCTGATGTCTGATGGAGGAATTAGTTATGAGTGGGAAGGTCCCAATTCATTCACAGCAGCAGAACAAAATCCTACGATTTCATCCGCTGATTTAAATGCCAATGGTACTTATACCGTAACCGTTACAGATGCAAATCTTTGTACCCTTTCTGCAACTGTCGATGTCATTATCAATATGCTTCCTGAAGCAACAGCTTCGAACAACTCCCCTGTTTGTCTAGGAGAAACGATAATTCTCAATGCAACAGGAGGAACAGATTATGTTTGGGAAGGACCGGATAATTTTGCTTCTTCCGAGCAAAATCCTACGATTCTTATTTCCACATTAGCCGGAAACGGCACTTATACCGTAACGGTAACGGATGCAAACGGATGTGCTTCCACAGCAACTACGAATGTTATTGTAAATGATTTACCCCTAGTAAATGCTTCCAGTAATTCGCCCGTTTGCGATGGAAACGAATTATTGCTAACTGCTAATGGCGGGACGGATTATGTTTGGGAAGGACCGGATTCATTTTCTTCTTCCGAACAAAATCCAAGTATCAATCCGGTGAGTTTGGCGACAGCCGGAACTTATACCGTTACTGTAACAGATGCAAACGGATGTGTTTCTACCACAAGCACCAATGCCATTATAAATGAATTGCCAATAGTTACGATTTCTAGTAATTCGCCCGTTTGTGCGGAAAGCACCATTCTGCTTTTTGCCGATGGTGGTCTTTCCTACGAATGGTCTGGTCCGAATTCGTTCAGTTCTTCCGAACAAAATCCAAGTATCGAAAATGCTTCGGTTGCAAATGCAGGAATTTATACAGTAGAAATTACAGATGGAAATGCTTGTATCAATACAAGCACAAGTGAAGTTTTGATTAATGAATTGCCTGATGCGATGGCTTCTAGTAATTCTCCGGTTTGCTTAGGTGAAACAATAATTCTCAATGCTTCCGGAGGAACAGATTATGTTTGGGAAGGTCCTAACAGTTTTGCATCTAATGAGCAAAATCCTATAATTCCTATTTCCACATTAGCCGGAAACGGCACTTATACCGTAACGGTAACGGATGCAAACGCTTGTGTTTCTACTGCGACTACAGATGTTATTGTAAATGATTTACCCATAGTAGATGCTTCCAGTAATTCGCCCGTTTGCGATGGAAACGAATTAATACTTACGGCTAATGGAGGAACTGATTATATTTGGGAAGGTCCAAATTCATTTACGTCTTCTGAACAAAATCCTATTATCAATCCAGTAAGTTTGTTGACTGCCGGAACTTATTCTGTAACTGTAACTGATGCAAACGGATGTGTTTCTACCACAAGCACCGATGTCATTATAAATGAATTGCCAATAGTTACGATTTCTAGCAATTCGCCCGTTTGTGCGGAAAGCACAATTCTGCTTTTCGCTGATGGCGGTCTTTCCTACGAATGGTCTGGGCCGAATTCATTCAGTTCTTCCGAACAAAATCCAAGTATTGAAAATGCTTCGGCTGCAAATGCAGGAATCTATACCGTAACAATTACAGATGGAAATGCTTGTATGAATACAAATACAAGCGAAATTTTCATTAATGAATTACCTACTGCAAATGCTTCAAATAATGGTCCTGTTTGTGTTGGTTTTGACATTCAATTAAATTCGAGTGGAGGAGTAGAATATGAATGGAGCAGCACGACGGGATTTACATCCAATGAACAAAATCCATTGTTAGAAAATGTAGATGTTAACACATCGGGTACTTATACTGTTACGGTAACGGATGCGAATGCTTGTACTTCTTCAACAAGTACGACTGTAAATATTTTTGATCCTGTAAATGAAACTGTTTCAAATACATCTCCGGTTTGCCAAGGTGAAAATATTAATTTCTTTGCTTCGGGAGATGCTTCTTGGTCTTACGAATGGTCAGGACCGAATGGCTTTAGTTCTTCTGAGCAAAATCCGACCTTGGATAATAGCCAACTATCCGATTCGGGAACATATTCCGTTACAATAACGGATGGAAATGCTTGTACGGAAATTTACAATACCATTGGCTTGGTAAGTGATTTTCCAAAAATAGATAGTTTCAGTTCCGGTCCGGAATGTGAGGGAAAAGATATACAACTGGAAACAACATTCGATGGAAATTGGGAATATCTTTGGACTGGTCCATCCGGATTTATGGATACGATTCACAATCCATTGTTGGAAAATGTAACTGTGGATAATGAGGGCGATTATATCGTGACGGCTATCAATGCTACGGGTTGCGAAACTTCAGATACCGTTTCTATAGAAATCTATGAGGGTGTGTATGCCGAATCCTATGGTGATACTGCGATTTTCATTAATGAATCTACCATTATCGGAATATTGGGGGAAGAAAATTATACTTACGAATGGAATCCGACAACGGGTTTGAATTGTAGTAATTGCCCGGAAATGGTAGCGGCTCCTTTGGAAACTACGATTTACGAAATCATTGTTACGAATGAATTCGGCTGTTTGGACACTTTCGATATTCTTGTACAAGTGAATGATAGGACGGATGAGGATTTGGTCGTTCCCAATACGATTACACCTAATGGTGATGGTTATAATGATACTTGGGAGATTCCTTGGTTGGTTCGTTTTCCTGATAACCAAGTGGTCATTTTGAACAGATGGGGCGATGAGGTTTATTCCGCCAAACCTTATGAAAATGATTTTGATGGAAGATATGAAGGTCGGGATTTACCCGCCGGAACTTATTATTTCATTTTATTATTAGGAGAGGATTTCAGTCCTTTCAAAGGTCCTTTGACGATTATTAGAAAATAATATACCAAGCGGTATTCGCTTTACAGACCACCACAAGTAGCAATTATCTGATGTTCAGTAGCTACGAATTTCTGACAATCCGAAAACCACTTAATTTTCAGTATATCTGTCTCGTTTCACATAAATATTCTTGCCTCCAAGCATCTTCTGGAACTTGTATTTGTCTCTTTTTAAAAGTTATTAAAAAAAGCTCTTGAAACCGTAGCAATGAAATACTATCTCATACTTTTTCTATTTCTCACCCTACAGCCATTCCTCTTTTCCCAAGATATTGATTTATCAAATGAGCCATCAAGTATTTACCCTTATGGAAAAATCCATCCAAATGCACCAGATGAAACATTGGCATTCGAACAAATGATAGGATTTTGTGATTGTAAAAGTTTACGACGGAATCAGGATGGTACTTGGAAAGACACTTTGGACATGGTCTGGCGTTTCAAATATATCATGAATGGCATGGCTATACAAGATGAAGTCTGGAGGGAAAATAATTTGTATGCGGGTAGTATCCGTCAATATCAGAGTGATAGTTCAAGATGGGTTGTTTCTTATTTCAGTTATCCGAGTATTCCATCCAAACCGGGCGTATGGTGGGGAAATGAAATAGGAAATGAAATCGTACTGAAGCAAGAACAAAAAGCTCCTAATGGAATGGATGGTTTTTCCAAATTGACTTTTTATGATATTTCTGAATATGGCTTCAAGTGGAAAGGGGAATGGATAAGTACGGATGAAAAAATCATTTACCCTTTTTGGAAAATTTCTTGTATAAAAAGAATGGAAACAATGGATGAAAAAGAAAAAATCTCTACTTCCATCACTACTTTATTTGATGGGATGCGGGAAGGTGACAGCAAGAAATTGGAATCTGTATTTTCTGAAAAAATGACTATGCATACCGTTTATAAAACTCCTAAAGGCGAATCAAAAGTCGTAGAAAGTAAAGCTGATGAATTTGTAAAAAGCATAGGGACTCCACGTAAGGAAATTTATGATGAACGGATTTCCAATCTCAATATCCAAATAGATGGCAACCTTGCACATGCCTGGATGGATTATGAATTTTATGTTGATGATAAATTTATTCATTGTGGAACAAATTCGATGCACTTGGTAAAAGAAGATGGTGCGTGGAAAATATTCCAAATTATTGACACTAGAAAAAAAGAGGATTGCAAAAAGAAATGAATTTTATCTTAGTTTTGTACCCAACCCATATTTAAAATTGGCTTTTGGCTAAAAGTATGTTTTCATTTTTACAAAAACCATATCCATCTAAGTTAGGTCTCAAAAACGGAATTCAAAGTGCTTTTGGGGTTTCCTTGTTTATGGTTATTTTCTTTTTGGTTTTCAAACCATTCGGTTTGGGAAATCTTCCTACCGGAATACTTTTTAAGGTTGTCTTGTTTTTCTCTTTGGTCAATGCAGTGGCTACTTTTCTAGTTATTTATGGTTTTAGCTTTCTTTTCCCAAAATTCTATAATGAGGATGATTGGACTATTGGTCGGGAGATTATTTTATTCTTAGTTTTGTTTTTATTTATTTCAGGTGGCTGTTCATTAGTCAATATATTTTATGATTTCATGCCCGCCAATTTCAATACTTTCCTTAGAGTCTTTTTATATGTCCTTGCTTTCGGGATACTTCCTGTGGGTTTTTCCATTATGAATAAATATAATAGCCAGCTCCGAAAAAATCTTGCCGAAGCCCAAGCCATCAACCAAGCATTGTCGAAAGGCGAACAAAATATATCTAAAGAAAAAGCCAATCTTATTAAGCTTCATTCTGACAATAAAAAAGAAGAGCTCTTACTCAATGTTAAACAATTTTATTTTGCGGAAAGTGCTGCGAATTATGTTACTCTATATTATAAAAATGAAAACGCTATCCAAAAGCAAATGCTAAGAACAACCATGAAAAAGATCTCCTCGGATTTAGAGGGAAATTCACAAATCATACGTTGTCATCGTTCATTCATCCTAAACCTGAATCATGTCGAAAAAGTGGTTGGCGATTCTAGGGCATATGAAATTACAATGAAAGATAATGCTGGAAAAATACCCGTTTCCCGTTCCTATATTCCAACGATTAAATCTGTCCTAAATATCCCATAATAATCCCAAACATCCCTATTTACTACGTTTCATCCCTCATTCTATCCACGCATCCCTCTAATTTGTATCCAATATAGGTTTGTTTTAATCTTGTATTATCAATTTTATTTATCTCATTAAAATTTATAATATTATGTCTAAGTCAATAAGGATTACTATTTACACTTTCATTGCATTTTCTATTTCTTTCATTTTTAAGATGATGCCGCCTGCCTGGTACAGCCATATCAATGATTCAATTATATTGTATATCAGCAAAGGTTTATTGATAGGAATAGGACCATTTCTTGGTGCATTTATTGCTTATATTTTTTATCATAAAAAAAGAGAAACATCCATATTCGGTA
>JAHDHJ010000260.1 GCA_020631375.1 Saprospiraceae bacterium
AATTCTTAAATAGAGATGAGAATATTCAGATTTGTCTTTTTTACTACCTCTGATATGGAATAAAATCTCGGGTCTTTTCATGGTAAAAATAGGATTAAATTCGTTAAAAAATATACAAAAAAATAGCCAAAAATGCAAGTAAAACTTGTGATTTAAATGACTGATATTCAATAACTAAAGTCCTAAATCGGGAGTCTTTTTTCCGAAGGAGTGTAAAACTCCCGAATTACTCACCTGAAATTTGTTCCAAAAAGAAAGGATTGGTGTTTCTTAAAACACAAAACCGCCTAATCCTCAACAGGTTAAGCGGTTTTGTCTGATTTTGGTATGTAAATTTGTGGAGCCGGAGGGAGTTGAACCCTCGTCCGGACAAAGCACTTGAAGGCTTTCTACATGCTTAGTTTCCCATTAGATTTTCGAGTAAGAGGTAGGTGGAGAAACACACCAACTCATACCTTATCTCCTGAATTTCGCTTCATGGTCGAAGAAGTCCAATCTGCTATCCCGATGATTGGTTAAATGCGGCTAACGACGTATCGGAAGTCAATCGAGCGGCACTGGGTTTCGCTAGCACCTAGTGTTAGGAATCCCTAGCATACGAAATTCAATTAAGAATTAGGCAGCCATAGCAAACTTAGAGTTGCCATTTCAAATTTGTTTGATAATCATTTGTTGACGGAGTGAACTATCATACTCCGACATGCTTACCGACCCGAAATCTTTCCCGTCGATTCCAAGTACGGCCCCAATTTTCAATGTAAATTCCCTCTTCTTTTTGAAGGAGTGCAAATATACAACTTCTTGGGTAATTAGAAAGTTCCCAATTCAAGTACTATATATTCTATTTTTACTGATTAAGTAGAAATACGTAGTAAAATACGGTAATAAACAGATGAATTCTGATGCAAATTGATCTTAACTTGCCATCAAATCAAAATCAATCCTCTTTTAGAATTCTTCTTTTGTGGGATTGTTGCTACCCATCCAAATCTTTACAAATTCATATATTATTTATTTTATAACTTTAATTAAATTGTAATGAAAAGATTAAATTTATTTTATTTTATTTTATTGGGGGCTTTAATTTCTTTTAATAGTTGCGACAAGGATGAAGATGATAATAACAATAATAATGCTACAGATGTTTATCTCCGTTGCCAAATTGATGGGGCAAATTTTGAAGCTGATCCACTAACGGTTGGAGGAATTAGCTCTAACAATAGCCTTACTGTCCAGGGAAATGAAGCCGGACTTGATGCAAGAGCTATGACCATGGTCTTAAATTCATCCTATAGTGGAGTAGGTACGTATGGGTTCGGTGAAAACGAATTCTTCAATATAGCAACTTATCTGCCAATGGCAACCAATCCTGCTGAAGCCTATTTGTCATCTTTTGCCGGGATTAATGCAGGTCAAATACAAGTAACATCAGATGATGGTTCTTATGTTGAAGGTACATTCCAATTCAATTGTAACTTACAAAGCAATACATCGATGTCGGCAAGTATCACGAATGGAGAATTCAGACTTAAATTACCATAAGGAGTTTGTAGTAGGCATTCATTTTATTGAATGCCTATATGTTAATTTTAATAATCAAAATCAATTATCATGCAAAATCAATTCATTTTATTTCTAGCTTTTATTTTCCCATTTTTTGGTTCTTGCCAAACGGATACCAAACAAGAGAGCAACCAGACCGTTCAAACAGCAAATAATGAAAAAAAAATCAAAAAGATAAATCATTATTTAATTGATCCAGAAACAAAAGAAAAAGAATTAGTGTCAACAGAATTTTATAATAAAAAGGGGCAAAAAAATAAAGTCTTTACTTATGTTGAAGATTATACTTCTGAAGAACGTTATCATTATGATGATAAAGGGAATGAAATTCTGAAAGAAGAATTTAATCGATTTGGAGAATTAGAAAAAAACACCAAAACGGAATATGAATATTCAGATGACAATAAAATCATTAAAGCTACAGAATCTGTACAACGTGGAAAAAATAATGATTTTAGTGTTCATTCAATTGCAGAATATTCCTATAATGATAAAGGGCAAAAAATAAAGGAATATTATAAAGCAAGATGGGGAGAAATGGAATATGAATATTCCTATCATCCTAATGGAAATGAAAAAGAAAAAATCACCTATGCTTTTGAAGGGACAGAAAAAGTAATTCGCATTTCTAATGAGGAAGGAAAACGAATCAAGGAAGAGATATTTAGAAGAAAGGACATCAATGTTGATTTTCAATTGGATTTGACGAATATCTGGAAATATGATGGAGAAGGGAATGAAATATTGCATGAAGGCTTGAAGGATGGGAAAGTAGTTAGTAGGAGAGTATCGGATCCGAATAAGAAAAACACTTTTCAGGAAATTTTGTATTATTAAAATGACTAGCCAAATGAAAAATTATATTATAACAACCATATTTCTTTTTGTTATTCTTCATTCATCTGCTGGGAGAAACATAAATGGAAATCCAATGTTTTCTTTTGAACCTTTTAATTCGATGGAGAATATATCGCCGAATATAAAAAAAACAAAAAAGGAGAAAAGGGTATTGAAGTGGAAGAAAAAAGCGATGTCGATTCTCAATAAAAAAAAGACCCAAAAAGGAATTTTATTCGGTGCTTTAGGAGCAACTCTAGTTTTTTCATTTTTTAGAAGAAGAATGAGAAAATTAAAAAGAAAAATCCCTACAGGAATTTCCGAATCTAGCGGTTGTTTGACAGCTCTTCTCATAATTGTTGGAGTAGGCTTATTGTCAGCGTTTGGAGGATGGCTCATGACTTCGGTGTTTGGTGTTTCTGTCGGATTTTGGGCGGCTGCTTTAATAGGTTTCGCTGTTTTTGGAGCCATTGGTGCATTAATATACTTCTTAACCAAAGATTAAATTTTTATTATTCATGAAAAAGGATACTGGATTTTCTATGATGAAGAGGATGAACCCCGAATTATTTTTGTATTTGATAACAATAATTTAATAGAAATAAAATGAATTACATCCAATCTTTATACTGTTTTTTGATCCAAGGGAGATTAAAAGAAAACCAAAGCGTATCCGATTCTCCTGTTACGGGAAATATTGTTTTATCCGTCAGTATTATTTTGATTCTTACGGGAGTTTTATTTGTCTTAATGGCAATTGTTCCCGATTTCAGAGATTATATGGAAGATATATTTGATGGTCGTTCCGGTAGGACCATAGGTCGGCTATTAGTTATCGGATTGCTTGTGTTAATATATCCCATCATCCATTTTACAGTAGGAAGCCAGAAAAATTACATGGGAATAAAAAAAGAATTTTTTGACTCCCCTGAAGAACAACGTGAAGTATATGCTTCTAAAGGTAAGAAATTATTTTTTGGTTCTTTAATCATATTTTTTATCGGAATGGGTCTTACTTTCTTGAGTACATTGATAATGGGATAAAGCGTTAATTTACGTACTCATAATACATTGGAACACCCAATATAGATAAGACCAATTATTTATAATTTGTATTTAATTCAAAATCAATAAGCTTTATGGAAAAATCAATTTATGGAATTGCATTATTATGTCTATTCTTTTTTGCAACATCGTGTAAAGTACAGAGTCCGCTTGAAAAGCAAGGAGTGAAATTCATCGAAGGGTCAGATTTGTTTTATGAAGTGACCGCCCAAGGAATGAAATACAATTTCGATATTAATATCAATGGATTTACAAATACATATGTATCTTTTGATTGGAATTTAGCCGACTCAAAGAATGGGACTGTTTTCGTGCATGAAGAAGCTATGTTAGAATCATTCGCCTTAAAAAATTATTTCCAGGGAGGTTATAAAGCGTTAAAAGATCGTACTTCTGTTTGGGTGAGTAAAAAGTTATTCAAAGAAATTAAATCGGGAAAAACATTATCCATTGATTTGGATAACAATGAAGTAGTGGAAATGAAAATGAAAGGAACGGAAACCTATTCCTTTGGAGATCAGGGAGGAGGTGTACCATTCAATGTGCCAGTCATTGTTGTCGGAAACGATGATGATTCAAGAACCATTTGGATTATGGATGATCCCAATAATAGATTAATTGTTATGATGGACATCGCATTTAGAATTGATTTGCTAAACGTGAAACAATAATGGAATTCTTTATCGATTTTTTGGGGAAAATTGGACAATCTTATTTAGAGTTTAATCCATGGTCTTGGTTAATTCTCGTGTTTATTATTATCAGTATATTACGATCTTTGTTTAAAGATAATGCCAAAAATAAATCATGAAAATATATTCTTCTAAAAATATAATAGTATGTATTTTATTCCTTCTCCCTTTTTGTTTGATGGGACAAAAAGAGACCGTTCATACCACTTTTGATCTAGATGCAGAAATGGAAGATGTAATGGTTCCTTTTCAACGTTCCTATACCCTTAAGGTTTTGAATTTAAATCGATATGATAAGGATCGGTTTTTTATAGGTAATATTCTTTTCGACGAAATAGATGAAAATAAAATGGCTGTTTATAAAAATGGGAAACCTAAAAAGGCTTTGCAAGGGGAAACATTGGATGCCGCATTGAATCATTATTCATTAGATACCATTTATACTTTCGACAACGAAACATTCGAAGAAGAAATAATGGTGGTAGAAAATGAAATACCTAGATTTCCTACAGAAAATACAGTGTATGATTTTCAACAAGAATTTATTTTTCGAGATAATAAATTAAATCTTAATATACATTCAATTGGGGTGAAAGAAACCAATGATGAAAACGATCCTATTTTTGTTATTAAAAATAAATCGAAAGAAATTGATGAAACAGCTGAAGGATATCTAAGGCGGCCTCAAATCGTTTGGGCGAAGAATTTTTATTATACGATACCTTTTGAAAATAAAAAACTGAGGAATGCTCTTTTATCAGATGTGCATTTTAATAAGCATGCAGTGGTAGAACCTTCAGAATATGATGTTATAAATATTGAGGATATAAAAAAACATTTAGAAGGTGATAAATATACATTACTAGATTATAAGCCCAATGAACCAAATCCAAAGGCAACCGTCATTCAAGATTCTATTAGAGATGAGAGAGTGATTTTACATTTCCGAATTTGTATGGATTTATATTATGATATAGAAACCCAGTCATTGAATACTAAAATTTTGGCTATTGCTCCACAAGTGGAACAATACAGTGATGGAGGCGGTGATTTATTATATTATAGAACACTGTTCTGGATTGTATATGATGATGAATTTTTAAAACAATAATGTTTCTATCGAAAATATAATCGGATTCAATGAGAAAAATCAATTTTATTTTAATTCTGATATTCTTATTTTTATTTGGGATACATGCCCAAAAGCCCATTACGTTTCTTAATATCCAAAATAAAAAGGAAGCAAAATTTGAAGCGAATCGAATTCTGGAAATGAATGATCGATATGCCATTTATTCTAAAATCATTAAAGGGAATTTTGTAAAGGAATCAGATGTATCAAAAAAATACAAAATAAAAA
>JAHDHJ010000015.1 GCA_020631375.1 Saprospiraceae bacterium
ATTATATTGTTACATAGTCAAATTCCAATTTGGATATGGTCATATTTATATTGAAATTTGTATTGTGAATTGCTTTTGGGCACATTTTCAAACCTAGTCAAACTATAGATTCATGGACGATTTATTCAAAAAATTCCTTTACACCGGAGTTGGGATTGTTTCTACAACTGCTGAAACTTTGCAGAAATCTGTTGATGAATGGATAGATAAGGGAAGCATATCCAAAGAAGAGGGAAAGAAAATGCTTGAGGATTTTATGGCTGAGGCAGAGGCCAAAAAGGAGAAGGTAGAAGGAAAAGTGAAGGGTTTTGTAGAAAAAACTATGGATTCGCTTGATTTCCCTACTAGGTCTGAAATGGAGAAATTGAATGCAAGAATAGCAGAATTAGAATCCAAACTTGCAAGAAAAAGCAAAGGGCAAACAAAAAAAGAAGATTAATTTTATTATTTATTTACTGTATAAAATCGTAATACGATGGCGACTACCGAATTGTTTAAAAAAGTATTGTACACCGGAGTAGGTGTTGTTTCTAACGCTACTGACCGTGTAAAGAAATCTATTGATGAAATGTCTAAAGTGGGCGAAGAAGCTCAAGTAGAAGGAAAGAAAGTTGTTGAAACTTTTGTTGAAGATGCAAAGACCAGACGTGAAGACGTAAGCGGACGTTTTAAGAAAATCATTGATACTGTTTTGGGTCAGTTTGATTTACCAAACCGTACAGAAGCGGAAAAATTAAATGCCAAACTTGCTGAATTGGAAAGCAAGATTGTTGCCAAGAAAAAAGCGGCAACTAAGAAAGTTACTAAAACAGTAGCCGAAGTTAAGGAAGTAATCAAGAAGTAATTACTATTCCTCCTAATTCGTTCACCAATAAGAATATTAATATTATGGAAAATATGTTGAAAAAGGCACTTTATACTGGAGTAGGTTTGGTAACTGTTGCTTCTGACAAAATGCAGGAAACTGTAAAGAATTTAGTTGATAATGGTAAGCTTTCCGAAGGAGAGGGCAAAAAAGTTGTAGATGATTTCATGTCCGAATTAGAATCCAAAAAAGGAGAATTCGAAGGACGCATCAACAACATTGTCAACAAAATCGTCAATACTGTGGATCTTCCTAGCAGATCTGACTTCTCTACTTTGAAGGCTCGCATCAAGGACTTGGAAGCTCAGCTTGAAACAGAAGAAACTACTAAATCTGTTAAGAAAGTAGTGAAGAAAGCCGTTGCTAAGAAAACGACTCCTGCCAAGAAAATGGTTAAGAAAATTACTACTCCCGAAGAGGCGTAGCCAAAGATTAATAGGTAAAAGGTTTGGTTTAATAGAGAGGGCTTGTCCATATGGGCAAGTCCCTTTTTTATTGTTTCAAAATTTTAAAATTAGCAGTTACTCCAGAAGAGGTTTCAACTTCTACAAAATATAAACCCGGCATCGCATTTAGCTCCAAATTAATCCTATCTGTCGAATCAAAATTTTGATTTTGGACTGACTGCCCTACTACATTCCTTATATTTATTTTTATCCCATTGTGAACTTCCCCGAAATCAATTGTCAATTTTCCATTTGTTGGACTAGGAAAAAAGGAAAGAGAGGATAAATAAAAAGCGCATCTTTTTTTGTAAAAGATACGCTTTTGTTTTTATTAGGGTGCATTTCAAAATGCCGTTCTTCTTCTGTGATACTGGAATTGTACTAGAGTTGTCGCTCCTGCGGAGCGACAAAATGAATTGCACCCTTTTTGTTATTAAAAATAACAACATTATTTTAATGAGAAATGGTAAGTACTTTACAATATCATTCCGCAAACAAACGATTCCCTATCGTAATAATTTCTGCAAAAACGCCCGCTGCCGTCACTTCCGCACCTGCTCCCGGACCACGGATAACAAGCGGCCTGTCCTTGTATCTTTCTGTCGTAAAAGAAATCATATTATCACTTCCGGCAAGGGAATAAAAAGGATGCGAAGCATCCACCATTTTTAATCCGATACTCGCTTTTCCATTTTCTAATGTCGCTATGATTCTTAATTTTTTATTTTCTTTATCCGCTTGAATTCTGAGTTGTTCAAAATAATCATTTTCATTTTTCAGTTCCTCAAAAAAATCATCTACCGTAGCTGCGGTCATACATGATTCCGGCAAAACGGATTCTATTTTCACATCATTACTTTCCATCGGATAACCCGATTCTCTGGAAAGAATTAATATTTTCCTACGCACATCTTTCCCACTCAAATCCGTTCTTGGATCTGGTTCGGTATATCCTGCTTTTTGTGCTTCTTTTACAATGTCATAAAAAGAAACGCCTTCTTTGAAATTATTAAAAATAAAAGAAAGTGAGCCTGATAATACGCCCTCTATTTTTAAAATACTATCACCACTATTCATTAAATCATTCAATGTGGTAATGACGGGCAAACCTGCTCCCACATTCGTTTCATACATAAATAATACGTTCCTTAATTTTGCAATATTCTTTAATCTCTGATATTGCAAATAACTGGAAGAAACCGCAATTTTATTCGGAGTGGAAACTGAAATACTCGCATCCAAAACAGATTCATAATGACTCGCCACTTCCGCACTTGCGGTATTATCCAAAAAAATACTATTCTGTAAATTAATGGATTTCATTTTTTGAATATAATCTGGAATAGAGGTCATGGGTTCTGATTTTTCTTCCAAATCATTTTTCCAATTTTCCAAATCTATCCCGTTTTCATCGAATAACATTTTCCGACTATTCGACAATCCTATGATCTTAATTTCCAAGGATTGTTTTTCTTTTAAGGATGCTGATTGTTTTTTTATTTGTTCTATTAATGTACTTCCTATGAGTCCCACACCAACCATAAATAAATGCAAGGACTTCGCATCAGAAAGAAAGAATGCTTCGTGCATTGCATTTAATGCTTTCTTTTCGTCTTCTGTTTTTACAACTGTAGATATATTCAATTCCGAAGAACCTTGTGCTATCGCAACGATATTCACACCATTTTTTCCGAGGGAATTAAATAATCTTCCTGCCACGCCCGGACGGGTTTTCATGTTTTCACCAATGACTGCCACGACGGACAAATCATTTTCCACTTTTATGGGATCGATTAAATTACCTTGCTGCTCGTATTTGAATTCTTCCTGGATTGCTTCTGCTGCTATTTTGGATTGTTCCGGTTTTATCGCGAATGTGATAGATTGCTCGGAAGAGCCTTGGGTAATTAAAATAATATTCACTTTCGCCCGTCCTAAAGCGCCGAATAAACGTGCGGAAATTCCGGAGACTCCTACCATTCCTCGCCCTTGCAAAGTCAAGAGGGAAATGCCGTTGATTGAGGTAACTCCTTTTACCGGATTTTTGCCATCATCCTGTTTCTCGGAAACGAGTGTTCCGAGAAACCCGGGATTAAAAGTATTTTTTATATACAATGGAATTTTCTTATCCAATGCGGGTTGCAATGTTGGCGGATAAATAACCTTGGCTCCGAAATGAGACATTTCCATCGCTTCGGCATAAGTCATGGAATCCATTGTGAATGCCTTGGGAACTTTCCTTGGGTCGGCAGTCATGACACCATTTACATCCGTCCAGATTTCTATGGATTCGGCATCGAGTGCCGCCGCAAAAATAGAGCAGGTAAAATCAGAACCACCTCTTCCCAATGTCGTGGTAATCCCATTTTCGGTTTGTCCTACGAATCCGGTAATGACCTGTACTTCCTTGTGCGTTTTGAAATAATTTTCAATATTGGAATAGGTATTTTTAAAATCTACTTTGGCAGAACGGAAATTATCATTTGTACGAACAACTTTCCTCGCATCCAAATATGCCGCATGGATTCCATGCTGTTTCATCACATGGGAAATAAAATATGCGGAATTTCTTTCACCGAAAGAAAGGACATGGTCCATCGTCCGATCAGAGGCTTCTCCCAAAAGGGAAATACCGACCAATAAATTTTCCAAATCCTTATGGTTTTCCTCCATGTCCTTGAGGATAGGTGCTTGGTTTTCTTCTGCTATCAACTCTTTCACCGCCCCTATATGACGCTCTCTGAATTCCTTTAATTTATCATGGAAAGCAGGATTATTTTGCTCCGCCAATGTACTCATTTCAATCAATGAATCCGTCACTCCACCGAATGCGGAAAATACGACGGCAAATTTTTCCCCTCTTGAATAATAGCCTTTCAGAATTTCGATTATCTGTAATATCCTCTCTGGTTTGGCTACTGAAGAACCGCCAAATTTCAATACTTTCATTTCTTGATTTTATAAGTTTTATCAATTCTTGTATCCGTTTTTTTGATTTTCATTTTTCCTGTAATTATATGAATTTGTAAATTCTACTTCGTAGGGGATACAACTGGGTTCGAATACAAACCGCACTAAGCCGGATACTTATACGCAATTGAACACAAATTAAAACATTTCATAATGTCTTATAGCAAAAATTGTGTCAAAAATGAATGGAGGGAAATATTAGGAGTGATTTATTATTATTTCTTATGCTCCTAGATATATAAAATGGTAAAGGACTAAGATGGGATTTAGTATATTTGATACATTAGCAAACAAATTCATTGATGATAACATTTGAACTAACAGAAAAAACACTTAAATTAGAAGAAATTAAAGCCTTCGAGCAGCAGTTTGATATTGTTTTACCAGAAAGTTATACAGGACATATTCTCCAATATAATGGAGGAATGCCAACAGCAGATTATTTTAAAGGAGTATGGATAGATAGCTTTTATCCTATTAAATATGGTGGCGAATATTCTTTAGAAGAGACACTCTATCGTATCATAGATATTCTGCCTTTCGGATTCTACCCTTTTGCTTATGATCATGGTGGCAATCAAATAGGATTCTTTCTTACAGAAGAAAAATATGGACATATTTATATTTGGTATCATGACATGGAAGAAGATGATGAGTTAGATCATCTCACAGATTCTTTTGAAGAATTCATGAGTAAATTGGCTAAAGAACCTTATGATTTTTAAGACACTTAATCCATGATTACCCCATCCCAGGTTGTTTAATCCATTCCTCCTTCACCGGAACTGCTTTCACCTCTCCAAATCACTCGTTGCGGGAATGGGATTTCAATATTATTCTTTCTGAATTCGCTGTCTATCTGAAAACGGATATCGCTTTTTACATCTTCTATGCGAATGAAATTCCTAGACCAGATATGGAGTTCGAAATTCAAGGATGAATCCGCAAAATCCACAAATCTCACCAAGGGGGCAGGGCGTTGTAATACATCGGGATTTTCTTCTGCTACCTTGAGCAATTTTTCCTTTACCAAAACCGTATCGGAACCATAAGCCACACCTATATTAACTTTAAACCTAACCTTATCATCATTATGGCTCCAATTAATCACATTGTCTGTTGTGAATTTTGTATTGGGCACAATGATGGAGGTATTATCCCTTACTTGGACAACCGATGTCCGGATGCCTATCTTAGTTATCGTCCCTACGATACCTCCCACTTCTACCACATCACCGACATCAACAGTTCTTTCGAATAATAAAATCAGACCGGAAACCAAATCACTGAACACGGATTGCAAACCTAATCCGATTCCTACCATTAGTGCCGCAGCACCTCCGAGTATGATGTCCAAATCAAAATACAAACTATTGCTTAGAGCCAATAAAATTGCAATGACATAAACAATGTATTTGAATATCTGGTTAATGGCATATTGTGTACCTTGCTCTATTCCGTTTTTTTGGTAATAATTATAAAAAACGAGGTTGGTGGCAAACCAAACAATAAGTCTCGCTATCAATAATGTCAATAAAGCTTGGAGAATATTGGAAAAAGTCAGATGCCCTCCGCCTTCCAGTCTGTGGAAATCTATATCTAAACTGAAACTTTTCAGAATCAAAATCGATGCTACCAGATAGACGACATATTGAACCGTTTTATTAACCACGGATTTATCGTCCTTAGGTTTGCTAACCACTTCTGCCTTTCTATTTAATTCCCGCTCACTCCTTGTTGCAAAATATCTATCTATTAATATCCTTGCCACTATCCAATCCAATAATTGGGCGAATTTGAAAACCATAAAGGCAATGCAAACCAAGGATAAATGGAATTCTATATCTCCCAAGTCACGTTCCCAAGTATAGAGGGTATAATCGAGGTTCAGGATTTTCAACAATCCAATGCTTACAGCCAATCCTACAATTGTCCTAAGTATGCTTCGAATCTTTTTCCTCTCGCCTTCTTCCAGAAGATCTTTTTCCTTCAAATCATTGAGCAACCATCCTGTAATGTAACGAGTAAAAAGAAAGGCAAATACAATAAGGACTATACAATAAATTATCATTCGGACGGTCAGCGTCCAATTCCCAATATCCCAGCCTATATTTAAAAAATCACCAATTTGTTGGAGCAGGTCTTGCATGTATGTGTATCATTCTTGTTTTCTTCTTGCAAAAGTAAGGAATTAATCTTAGTTGCGTATTACGCAACAGATATTAGTATTTAGATTTTAGTACCTAGATTCATAATGGTTTTCATAGTAAACCATCTGATTAATATGATTATCTAATGTCTAAATACTAATATCTAAAGTCTGTTGCGTTTTACGCAACAAGTTAATTATACTTTTCTTTTAATTTTTTTCTCAGTGCGGTCATTTCATCCCTGAATTGTGCAGCAGAAATAAAATCCAATTCCTTGGCTGCGGCTTTCATATTCTTTTCAGAATTCAAAATCATTTTTTCCAATTGTTCCCTATTTGCATATTCGACAACAGGGTCAGCGGCGAGACTTTTTTCTTCGGGCTCCACATAATACATTTCCTTGCTTCCCCGAATGGAAAGAATGGATTCCGAACCTAAAATTTCTTCTCTTGATTTCGAGATGGTTTTGGGTGTGATTCCGTGTTCTTGGTTGTATGCCATTTGCTTGGCTCGGCGGCGATTGGTTTCGTCTATGGTCAATTGCATGGAATTTGTAATTTTGTCCGCATACATGATGACCATGCCATTCGAATTACGGGCGGCACGTCCGGATGTTTGAGTCAATGATTTTTGATTCCTCAAAAAACCTTCCTTATCCGCATCCAAAATCGCTACCAAAGAGACTTCCGGCAAATCCAATCCTTCCCTTAATAAATTCACACCTATTAATACATCGAATTCTCCCAAACGCAAATCCCTTAAAATTTCCACCCGTTCCATGGTGTCGATTTCTGAATGGATATATTTGCATTTAATATTTAATTCTGCAAAATAACGGGCGAGTTCCTCAGACATTCTTTTTGTCAAAGTCGTTACTAAAACCCTTTCATTTTTTTCTATCCGATTATCTATTTCTGCTAATAAATCATCTATCTGATTAATGCTCGGCCGAACATCTATGGGCGGATCCAAGAGACCCGTTGGACGAACGATTTGTTCTACTATTATTCCTTCTGTCTGTTCTAATTCATAATCGGACGGCGTAGCACTTACAAAAACAATTTGGTTAGTGAGTGTTTGGAATTCCTCAAAATTCAATGGTCGGTTATCCAAGGCAGATGGCAACCGAAAACCATAACTGACCAAATTCATTTTCCTTGCACGGTCACCTCCCCACATCCCCCTTACTTGTGGTAAGGTCACATGACTTTCGTCAATGAACATTAAATAATCCTCCGGAAAATAATCCAACAAACAAAATGGTCTTGTTCCCGGTTTTCTTCCATCAAAAAATCTGGAATAATTTTCCACACCTGAACAATATCCCAATTCCCTCAACATTTCCAAATCAAAAGTAACGCGTTCTTTTATTCGTTTCGCTTCCATCATTCTTCCTTCCCGAATAAAATACTTTTCTTGTGCGTATAATTCATCTTCTATGCTTCGGATAATTTCTTTCATTTTTTCTTTGGGAGCAATATATAAATTAGCAGGAAAAATAGCTGCGTGTTCCAAGCTTTCAATTCTTTTACCAGTCTCTAATTCTATCCGTTCTATTTCCTCTATTTCATCTCCCCAAAACGTAACTCTATATCCATAGTCCACATAAGGTAAATTCACATCTACCGTATCTCCTTTCACTCGGAATGTACTTCTGGATAAATCCTCGGACCGGGAATAAAGAATGTCCACTAACTGATATAAAAGGGAATCCCTAGTCATTTGTTTCCCTTTAAATAATCTAATAATTCCGGATTTATAATCCTCAGGATTTCCCATTCCATAAATACAGGAAACAGATGCCACTACAATAATATCCCGCCGTCCGGAAAGAATGGAAGATGTTGCCCGCAAACGAAGTTTATCCACCTCTTGATTAATTAACAAATCTTTTTCGATATAAGTATCGCTACCCGCCATATATGCTTCGGGTTGGTAATAATCATAATAGGAAACAAAATATTCTACGGAATTATTTGGAAAAAATTGACAAAATTCAGAATAGAGTTGTGCGGTCAATGTTTTATTGTGGGTAAGAATTAATGTCGGTCGATTTAATTCCTTAATGACATTAGCCATTGTAAATGTTTTCCCAGAACCCGTCACTCCTAAAAGGCATTGGTATTTTTCACCATTATTAATTCCATCCAACAAAGCATTTATGGACTGGGGTTGGTCTCCCGTGGGTAAAAAAGGCGATATTAATTCAAATGACATAATTATTATTTTAATTCCAACTGCATGGCTAACAAGTAAATTAATTTCCCGGAATCAAATCTATTTCATTCCCCCAAAAATCGCTCGCCATTTTTTCCAATTTTTCTATTCCGAATCTTTCATGCAAAACATATTCCATTTTAATTTCGCCTATATTATATTTTCTGGAAACGAGTCCGATATTCTTAGCGTAAATTTCTGTTGCAAATGTTGTGTTGTCAAAATCTCCTTTTTCCGAATGGGTGAATTCCCGAATTTCATTCGCAGAAAAAATAACCGCAGGAATATCTTTTCCCTTGAACGTAAAAATGGTGTCTCCCAAATATTTTCTTTGGCGAATCATCCGAATATCTTCTTGGGCATCCGTAGGATCTTTAAATTTTAATTCCATCGGAAATATTCCGCCATCTTTTTTTACACTAAAAGGAAATGCACTATCTTTCACCACTTCTATATCCACTATTGAAATTCCTACCTCTCCGGGATTGGCAGACATTAATTTATATTCTTTTGTCAACACACCCGTACTTACAATTTCTTCCAAAACGGATTGTTTATTAACGAAAGTGTGGTCATAATAATTGCTAATTAAAAACTTTCCCGAATCCGTATTTATTGAGGAATAATACCAATACATGGGAGGCAAAGTATCATTCGTCATAGAACGATACTCATAAACTTGTCCTTTTTTCAAATCATCTACGGGATAATAATACTCCTTAATATTCTTTCTCTTTTCATCATCACAAGAATAAAAAAACAAAAGAGTCGCAATAAAAAATGTATAAACAATTAATCTCATAAGTCCATAATTTTTCAATTTGTAAAGATCGAAAAGTATTTCGGAATTTTACAAATCCTATATTTATTATTCAAAAAAATGATTCTGAGGGTTTTATTGATTGAATCGTGTTCCTTTTTGGATTTGCTAATTCATAAATTATTATGCAACTGTCACCCTCTTCTGCATTTATTTTTAAGTATCCGATTTCTCCTTGATATTTAATTCCATTTACTTGGAATTCATAAACGTGGACTCTTCTGTTTTTCCCTATGGAATAATCTGACGCCACAACTATCCCCTCTGCATACCCATGTACAAGATCTTTAAAATCTTTTACATCTTTTGGCTTCAAATACCAATTCAGAAGACCAAAAGCTGTTATTGCCAAAACAATAGACATTCTTTTATGCGCAGATCCAATTGACTTATTTTTCCTCTTGTCCATAATCACTTTCTATTTTGAATTTATTGTTTTTTTATTTCAGAAGAATCTGTTTATCCAAGTGAATTTCCAAGAGATTAAGCCCTCCAAAATAAACAAAGAAACAGAAAAATCAAATTCCTCTTCGGTTAATCCGAATACGGACATTTAAATGCGACAGGCAAAAAAACATCCAGAAATAAATATTTGCATTCGGAAACCCATCAATATATTAAATCGTAGCCAAAGCTTTTTTTAAATCCTCCATTAAATCATTTACATCTTCTACTCCTATACTTAACCGAATAAGAGAATCCGTCAATCCAACTTTTAATCTTTCTTCTCTCGGAATCGAACCATGCGTCATGGAAGCAGGATGACCAATCAATGACTCCACGCCACCCAATGATTCTGCCAACAAAAAATAATCTGTTGCAGTCATGATACTTTTTGCTTTTTCAAAATCATCTCCTTTCAGATCAAAGGAAACCATTGCTCCGAAAAATCTCATTTGTTTTTTTGCAATTTTATGATTCGGATGACTTTTAAACCCCGGATAATTCACTCGATTCACTTTCGGGTGTTTCTTGAGAAAATTGGCTACTTTCTTGGCATTCCTGCATGCCCTTTCCACTCTTAAATGCAATGTCTTAATCCCTCTCAACATTAAAAAACAATCCTGTGGCCCAGGAATTGCTCCTACTGCATTTTGTATGAAATAAAAATGCTCTGACAATGCTTCTTCCTTTACGATTACTGCTCCCATCACTACGTCTGAGTGTCCTCCTAAATATTTTGTACAGGAGTGTAAAACAATATCCGCCCCTAAATTAATCGGGTTTTGCAAATAAGGGGATGCAAAAGTATTATCTACACAAACCAAGATATTTTTCTCTTTAGCAATTTTACAAATCGCTTTTATATCCACTATATTCAACATCGGATTCGTTGGTGTTTCCACCCAGATCAATTTCGTTTTTTTTGTGATATGTTTTTTAATGCTTTTCGCATTAGACATATCCACGAATTTGGATTCCACACCATATCTAGCATGAACTTTGGTTAATTGTCGATAAGAACCTCCATATAAATCATTTGTGCTCAGAACTTCTTCACCCGGATTCAGTAAGCGGACCACTGCATCCATAGCCGCCAATCCACTACTGTAACAAATCGCTTTGGTACCATTTTCCAATGCTGCCAAATTAGCTTGCAAAGCATCTCTTGTGGGATTTTGTGCCCTTGCATATTCATATCCTTTATGAATTCCAGGGGCTTCCTGAACATAGGTCGTTGTCTGATAAATCGGAGTCATTACCGCACCTGAAAAAGGATCTGGCTTTACTCCTGCATGGATAACTTTAGTTCCGAACTTCATAAGATTTATTTTTTGATTTTATAATTTCAAATGAGACAATGCGAAGATATTGAATAACAAGTGCGAATCAGAAAGAAAAAAAGCAATATGGCATAATATTTAATCTAAGTTGCGTAAAACGCAACTTGAATTATTTATAAAATCATGATTCCATCTCGTAACTATTTTTTGATGGAAGGGTTTGTATGTGGTTTTAAAATAAAACTTACCTTTGCCAATATCAACAATATATCCTACACTTAATAGACTTTATTACGAATTGTTTTTTATATAAGCTGAATTAGAGACTTTGGAAATGTACAAGGCATTTCTTGAAAAACGTAGCCTTAGCTACGGTTGAAAGAAAAAACGCAGTAAATTTTCAAAAGACCAATTTGGCTATAATCAATAATTCGTTATAAAGTCTAACAATAGAAGCAATAATGTAAGTGTAGTAAGTCCGTGTTTTTAATAAACAATAATCTATGAGCCTTTCTCCAGAATTAATCGAAAGATGTGAATCCAAGTGCGAATTGTGTAGTACTCAAACAGAATTGAATGAATACATCGTGCCGCCCAAAACAGGAGATCGTTTAGACGAGCAAATTGCTGTTTGTTCTGTCTGTTTAGAGCAAATAGAAAATGATAATAAGATAGATAAGAATCATTGGAGGTGCCTGAATGATAGCATATGGAACCCTGCCCCGTCCGTACAGGTGATGGCTTACCGAATGCTTCAGAAATTGAGTGATGAAGGCTGGGTTCAGGACTTATTGGGTATGATTTATATGGAGGAAGGAACATTGGAATGGGCTCAAATGGATGCCATTGACAATAGCCTTGTACATAAGGATAGTAATGGTGTCATTCTACAAAATGGAGATTCCGTTGTCATTATAAAAGATTTGAACGTAAAAGGTTCCAGCCTAGTAGCTAAGAGGGGGACAGCCGTCCGACGTATCCGTCTTGACCCCAATAATGCCAATCATATCGAAGGTAAAGTCGATGGGCAACATATTGTGATATTGACACAATATGTAAAAAAATAAATCTTAATTTGATTTCATTTAAAATAATAATAAAATAATTTGGGTTCTGGATGAATCCGGATAGCAAAACAATAATTATCATGTCTCAATTCCCACATCTTTTAGCTCCTTTGGACTTAGGATTTACCACTTTGAAAAACCGTGTTCTGATGGGTTCCATGCATACAGGATTGGAAGAATTGCCCGGAGGAATGGAACGCTTGGCAGAATTTTACGCTGAACGGGCAAGAGGCGGTGTCGGGCTGATTGTAACCGGCGGCGTATCCCCTAACACAGAAGGAGTAGTTTTCCAAGGAGCTGGAAAATTATCAACAGAAGAAGAGGTAGAACACCATAGTATCATTACAAAGGCCGTTCATGAAAATGGTGGAAAAATCTGCATGCAAATTCTTCATACCGGCAGGTATGCTTACAGCACAGAATCCGTTGCCCCTTCTCCTATAAAATCTCCCATTACGCCCTTTCCTCCTAGGGAAATGACCACAGAAGATATAGAGAGAACGATTCAAGAATATGCAAAATCTGCCGCATTGGCAAAAAAAGCAGGTTATGACGGTGTGGAAATCATGGGTTCTGAGGGCTATTTGATTAACCAATTCATTGTCAAAAAAACAAATAAGCGGGAAGACGAATGGGGCGGTGCATATGAGAACCGTATCAAATTTCCTATTGAAATCGTAAGGAGAACAAGGGAGTTGGTCGGAACGGACTTTATTATCATTTATCGTTTGTCCATGTTGGATTTAGTAGATGATGGAAGTACTTGGGAAGAAGTCGAACATCTGGCAAAGAAAATCGAAGCAGCGGGAGCTACAATTATCAATACGGGAATCGGTTGGCACGAAGCAAGGGTTCCTACTATCGGAACAATGGTTCCACGAGGCGGATTCAGTTGGGTAACCAAACGTCTGATGGGAAAAGTAAATATTCCCCTAGTCACAACGAACCGTATTAATATGCCAGGCATTGCCGAAGAAATTCTAAGTGACGGACATGCGGATATGGTTTCCATGGCACGTCCTTTTTTAGCGGATTCCTTTTTGGTACAAAAGGCAGCGGAAAATCGGGTAGATGAAATCAATACTTGTATTGGTTGCAACCAAGCTTGTTTGGATCATACTTTCGAATTGAAAATTTGCTCATGCCTAGTGAATCCAAGGGCTTGTCATGAAACGGAAATGGTTATCAAACCCTCTTCAACAAAAAAGAAAATTGCCGTAGTGGGTGCTGGTCCGGCAGGACTGGCTTGTTCTACGACATTGGCAGAACGAGGACATGATGTACATTTGTTTGAGGCATCCCATGAAATCGGCGGTCAATTCAATATGGCGAAACAGATTCCGGGCAAAGAAGAATTCTACGAAACCATCCGTTATTTTAAGAAACAAATTGAAATAAATGGGATACAGTTACATTTGAATACAAAGGCAGATGCCGATTTGTTAGTTGGTTTCGACGAAGTGGTTTTGGCTACGGGTGTTAATCCCAGAGCCACGGGTATAGAGGGGGAAAACCATGAAAAAGTCCTATCTTATATCGATGTATTGTATCATAAAAAACCTGTGGGGAAATCCGTTGCTATTATTGGTGCGGGAGGCATAGGTTTTGATGTGGCTGAATATTTGAGCCATCAAGGAGAATCCACTGCTCTGAATGTAGAAAGCTATATGGATGAATGGGGAGTAGATATGGCTTATGGAAAAGGGGGTGCTTTAAAACCCGCGGAAGTTACGCCATCACCAAGGGAAATATTCTTATTGAAACGTTCTCAAGGAAAACATGGGGCAAATTTAGGTAAGACAACGGGTTGGATTCATCGAGCAAGTCTAAAACACAAAAAAATAAATATGATTGGTCAAATCCAATATGAAAGAATTGACGACCAAGGACTACATATCTTAAGAGGTGGAGAATCCGAAATCCTACCCGTGGATAATATTGTGATTTGTGCAGGGCAAGAATCATTAAAGGATTTATTCGAACCTTTACAAGAAAGAGGCATAAGCGTACATTTGATTGGAGGAGCTTTCAAAGCGGCGGAATTGGATGCAAAGCATGCCATTAAAATGGGAATAGAATTGGCTATAAAACTTTAGTTTGGCTTTAGCCAAACTAAGATAAATCTAACCAATGGCAGATATTTTCTCGGAAGAAAAAAGGAGTTACGTCATGAGCCAAATCAAAAGTAAGGACACCAAGCCTGAAATGATGGTTCGCAAGTTTCTCCATGCCAATGGTTTCCGATATGGTCTCCACAATAAAAAATTACCCGGAAAACCGGATTTGGTAATGAGAAAATATGCATCTGTGATTTTCGTCAATGGTTGCTTCTGGCATGGACACAAACATTGCAAGACAGGAACAAGGTCACCAAAAACCAGACAGGAATGGTGGAAAGAAAAAATTTCAAAAAACAGGAAACGGGATTTAAAGAAAATAACCGAACTTTTGGATCTGGGCTGGAATATAATCACCATTTGGGAATGTGAACTAAAACCCAAGAAAAGAGACAAAACCTTATCGAATCTGATTAAAACCTTGAAAAAGAACCAGCAATAAGATTGAAATCACCTATCTTTGCAGCTCCATACCAAAAATAATATTGCTAAACATGGGTATGAATACATCATGGACAAATTAGAACAACATATAGAATCGATCATATTTTCCAGTGAACAGCCCATCAGTCTGAAAGATATCAAGGCTTGTTTGGAACAAAGCATGGATAGCAAAATCAAAAACGATTTGCTTGAAAAAGCAATGGAAGGTCTTAGCAAGAAATATGAGGGGGAAGCATTCGCATTTGAAATCATAGAAATCAGTGGCGGCTACCAATTCCTAACCAAAGGAGCCTATCACCATACCATTGGTACATTACTAAAACAAAAAGCAAAAAAACGTCTTTCCAAAGCCGCCTTGGAAACATTGGCAATCATTGCCTACAAGCAGCCTGTTACCAAATCAGGTGCAGAAGCCATAAGAGGTGTAAGTTGTGATTACTCCATCCAAAAATTATTGGAAAAAGAACTCATTTCCATAGAAGGCAGAAGTGAGGGACCGGGAAAACCACTACTTTATGCCACAAGTCCGAAATTCATGGACTACTTCGGTTTGAAAACCATTAAGGATTTGCCAAAACTGAAAGAATTCACTCCGGATGAAAATACCATTGGGGATTCTGCCGCTTTAGAAGAAGTAATACAAGAAAATCCAAAGAAAGAAGAAAATGACAATCTAAAACAAGAAGTAGAAAATCTTCCTCCTACAGATGAAGACAGCACAGAAAGCCTTTCCGAAACCATTGTCGAAATTGAAGAAATTCCTATAAAGGAAACAGAAGAAGAAACCATAGAAAAAGAGGAGGTGGAAGATGTGGCTGAACAGATAAATCCAAATGAAAATGAAGAGGAAGAAAAAGAAGACGAACAAGGATAATGAACAATGGAATAAGAATAAAAAATCCAAAAGGAAACCTGTCCATAGGACTCCGTTCGATAAACCATTGAGAAAAGAGGAAACTTCTTCAGAATCTGATAATAAGCCAGAAGAGGAAGAAGCCAACAAAGAGATCATATTGAATAAATATGTGGCTCTCTCGGGGATTTGTTCAAGAAGGAAAGCTGTAGAGTACATAGAAAAGGGAGACGTTACCGTCAATGGTGAAATCATCAAGGTCCCCTATCATAGAGTACAAACGACAGATGTAGTGCAATACAAAGGCAAAACCATTAAGCCCGAAGAAAAGAAAGTCTATTTCCTGCTCAACAAACCCAGCAATTGCATAACATCTCTCAAAGACCCCGAGGGAAGAAAAACCGTATTGGATATAGTAGGAGATGCTTGCAAAGAAAGGATTTATCCCGTAGGAAGATTGGATAGGAATACGACAGGACTTTTGTTATTAACAAATGATGGCGACCTAGCAAAAAAACTGTCACATCCGTCCCACATGGTTAAAAAGTTATACTACGCCACATTAGACAAGGAAATCACAACAGAAGATTTAGATAAAATCAAAGCAGGCCTAGAACTAGAAGATGGACCGGTTGAAGTTGATGCTGTAGGTTTCGTCGAAAACTCCAAGGGTTTTGATGTTGGGATTGAAATCCATTTGGGGCGGAATCGCATCGTAAGAAGAATATTCGAACATCTGGGATACCATGTAAAACGACTGGATAGAATGTACTATGCAGGTCTCACCAAAAAAGATTTGCCCAGAGGAAGGTTCAGACCTCTCAGCCATAAGGAAATCATCATGTTAAAGCATTTTACTTGATTTTTTGCTAAAATTGATAAAAAATAAGGCTTGTCACAGTAACTAAGCATTTTTTTTACGTCCAAACAAAGTATTTGTAAGAAGTCTTAGTGTTTATAACACTAAATTTCCTATATTTAGAGGATAGGGTGGTTTAATTCCATTTCTCATCATGATGAACGGACATTTATCCAAACCCTTAATTTTAATCATAAAACGTATTACAAAATGAGAACCTTGATTTTAGGTTTTCTCATTTTCTTACTCTGGGCGTTTGGTTGTCGATATTGGTATGTGTGTAAAATCAAAAACCATTGCGGCGAAAAAACCGAAATAGTACAGGACTTGAGAGCCAAAACACTGACATTAGTGGACAAGGGCAAAACGATTTTGAAAGACTATGATCATTTTCGTTTTGATGCCAACTCCGCTGTCCCTATTCTGAATGATAGCAATAAGGGCTTTATCGCTAAGGTAAAAGAATATCTGGATGCTAATCCAGGTAAAAAGCTAACCATTACAGGAAACTATCTCGAAAGTGAAAAAGACATTTCAGTAGGGCACTTGGAAAATCTCGGACTCGCCAGAGCCGATGAAATCAGAAAACTGCTAGTTGCCGCAGGTATTTCAGAGGACAGAATGTTACTGGATGCCAATCTGCTCACCGGAGCAGGAACCAATCTATCAGAACCCATTTCCTTTGGATTACTGGGAGATGAAACTGCTGGAACCGAAGGCAATCCTGATGATTATGGCAATGATGGGAAAGCTATCGGAGCACAAGCTTTCAGCTTTACCAATATGTCTTTCTCTGATGCCAACTTTGACTTCAGTTCGGCAGTATTCAAACCCGGACCTGCTTTCATTGCTTATGCTGATTCTGTAAAAATTTACATGACAGAACATCAGGACAAATCATTAACACTAACAGGGCATACCTGTGATATTGGTTCTGACGATTCGAATCTCAAATTGGGAAAGGCAAGGGCAAGAAGCGTAAGGGATTACTTCAAGAACCTTGGAGTGACTGCCAAGATAGAAACTGCTTCCGATGGAGAAAGCAATCCAGCTTATTCCAATAAAGAAGAAGTAACAAAGGCAAAAAACCGAAGGGTCGTTGTCCAAATTAAATAAAGTATTAAACAATCATTCTGATTGTTTAATGATTAGAAAACCATCTTATTAAACTTATAAACTGGAATCATTATGGATTTTTTAACCCAGTTATTTTCAAATTTGCCAGTAAGGGATAGCTGGCTCGTTTTATTGTTCCTCTTAGGAGCATTTCTTATCGGATTCATCACTGCTTGGATATATTGGAGAAGCAAGTGGAAATCGGTAAAAGGAGAATTGGACTTACGTACCAATGAACTCAATTCATTAAGAACTAAATATGACGAGCTTACTGCGGCTTTGGAACTCAAAGAAGCAGATTTGAAAAAAGCCACTCTTGAAATAGAAGAACTGACAGCCCGTATCAGGCAGTTGGAAGAAGAAAAAGGACATCTGCATGCAGATGTATTTGCTGCCCGCCAAGATCTGGAAAAACTGAATACGGAAAAGGAAGAATTCCTAGCCAAAGAGCAAAATCAGTTAACTCGCATAGAAGATCTTGATAATCAAATACTCGGTTTAAAAACAAAGAACCAAGCATTTTCCATGCAGGCAGACCAAGACTCTAATGCCTTGAACGAATTGGCTCAGTTACAAAGCAAATTCAATGCAACTACAGCCAAGTTGAACCAATTGGAAAAAGAGAAATTGGAACTGGACATGCAACTGAAAGACAGTCTTTCCCTAAGTCAATCATATGTAGATTATGATGATTTAAAAGCAAGATTGGGAACGGTGACCGAAGAGAATGAAGCTCTTAAATTAAAGTTGAGCCAAAGCAATACAGCTAATAGCGATCTAAATGATTTAAGATCCAAATTTGATGCTTTGAATACCGAGAATGAGGAATTAAGGAATAAGTTGAACGCAAGCATCACTTCATCTAACCAATCTAATGAAAATTACGAAGCACTCAAATCCAAGATCGGTGATTTGAGTGAAGAGAATGCAGATTTGAAGAAAAGATTGGCAGGCATGCTCTCCGAATTGGAAGAAGCCAAGAATAAGGCGGCCTTGGCTGTAGCTGCTCCGGAAGAAGAAAGCAAGGAGGAAAAAGCTGCAAAAGGACAAGCAGCCATAAAGGCAGCTCTGGGTTCTAAAATAAAAGCAGCGACTGCTGAGGACAAGGATGACTTGAAATTAATCAACGGCATAGGTCCATTCATTGAACAAAAGTTGAATGGGTTGGGAATTTATACCTTTGAACAAATCAGCCAGTTCGATGAAGAATTAATCGAACAAGTTACGGATGGTATCCAGTTTTTCCCTGGAAGAATAAAAAGGGATGATTGGGTCGGACAGGCAAAAATCCTAATGGGCAAAAAGAATTCAGGTACTCTTCTAGCTGCTACAACAGTCAAGCTTCCCAATAACATAAAGCAGGATGACTTGAAAGTTATTGAAGGTATCGGACCTAAAATAGAAGGCTTGCTAAAAGCAGATGGCATTACTACTTGGGTAGAACTAGCAAATGCCGACGTAAGTAGGATTCAAGAAATCCTAACGGCAGCAGGCAGTCGATATACTATGCATAATCCTGCATCATGGCCATTACAATCTAAGATGTGTGCCGAAGGCAAATGGGATGAATTGAAAGTATGGCAAGATGAGCATGATGGAGGTAGATTATAATTCCTTATAATTTACAAAGATATTGCTAGCTTGATAATCAGTTGGCAAACAGATTCATAGAATTCTTGCAATGAAGTATAAAAGGGTTGTCTCATTTATTTTGAGGCAGCCTCTTTTTTATTCAATAAATCCATATTCACCAACAAGGCAATATTCATAAAAAAGAAAGCTCCTACCTTATCCGTTTCCACCATATCGTTTATGAGAAGAAATGCATCTATGATAATCATGGAAAGCAGTATTGCCATAATGGTTTTCCGCCTCTCTTTATTTTCTGTCTGATGGTAAATGGCTTCTCCCTTTATCAAGACAAAAAAAGTGAAAAACAAAAAAATCAAAGCACCGGGAATTCCTTGGTCTGTCATGACCATCAGGTAATAACAATGAATTCCGGACTTATCCGGATTGTCACTCACATAGGTTTCAAAAGCGGTGACTGCGTTTCGTTTATAAAAATTATAAAAATTGCCCGGTCCGTGTCCGGTAAATAATTCTTTCTTACTCATTTGCATACCTGCCACCCACCTGTACACCCGTTCCATTGTGGAAACATCCTCTCCTTTTGCGGTAGCAGATACCAAGTCGTCAAATTGTTTGTGTGTAATCGCTTTCTCAAAATCGGGAGCATATTCCATGTATCTATTTTCCTTTACCACAGAAAATATGGCTACAAACAATATGATAATGGAAACAAAAGAAGCAATTTTCAATAATTTAAGTCGGATGACAAAATAACTTCCGAAAGCTATAATCAGAGACACATATGCCGTTCTTGTATAAGAAAGATAAATTGCCATTAGGAAAAACAGCACCGACGAAACCATAAAGAGATAAAAGAAAGGTTTCTTTCTGTACCAAGAAGTAGCCAAAATAATATAGGGAAGAAATATTGCCATAATGGCGGCATAGAGTACATGATTCCTAAAAAAAGGTCTCATTACATCATGTACATGATTGAACGAAAAACTAATAGCCGCATGCCGTAAAAAGGTAAGCACAACCGTAAATAAGAAAGGAATGAAAATAATCCAGAAGAATTTCCGAACATCCTTATCCGTTTTAAGAATGCTCCCCGCTAAAAAAAAGTAACCGACGATATACCAAATCTTAGCCAGCAGGAATTTGAATGAAACCAGAAATAGATTGGAGTTTATGGTAGCGAATATCGTCCATGCCAAATGAAGCAAAAGGAATAAGGTGATTGGATGCAGTAGGAAGTTCGACTTCATACTTTGCCAATGAACCATGATAAACAAACCATAAGCCAACATCAGGCCAATGACCAAAGGTTCCGTAGGCAAATCCGTTCCCAAACCTCCCGGAAAATAAAATTCTATGGAAAGCGGTATCGTAAACAGCAAAAGGAAAAACACTTTCTTAAAATCGACTATCGTCTGATACAATAAAAGCAAGCCCGCCGGCAAGCCGAACAGTAGCATTTCATCCAAAGTTATTGCTAAAAGAGAAGATATGATGATGCTCAACGCCAAGCCCGCAAACAACCAAAGTTGGCTGTTCGGAATGGAAGTATTTTTCAAATAGAAAACTTTTCTGATATCAATGTCGGGCAATGTCAAACCGGGGGCTTATTTAGCATTGACGATGGATTTCCAATCTACATCCCTATTGAATTCCAATAGCAAAACTCCGAAAACACAAAAGAAAAATGCCAAAAAAGTAGCACCAAGAACAAAGAAAGAACGCTTAGGCCAAGATTTGACTACCGGCGTTTCCGCAAGGTCTTGTACATATAAGGCAGGCTTAGGTGTATCGAATGCTGCTTTATATTTTCCGTAATTGGATTTGTCCTCTCCCAGTTCTTCCATAAGCACTTGTTCCGATTGGGATAATTGGTCGATCATACTCATTCCCTTACTCATGTCCAAGCCATTTTCATCTTCTGTCAACGCTCTCAACATTTCCGCATTTCCGATAATCCTTGCAGAAATCACATTTATGGAATCCCTTTTCCCTATTTTCTTGTATTCCCCTAACTTTGCCTTATCACCGGCAATCTGACCTTTAAGTGTCGGGATTTGCTTACCCAATACTTTCCTTTGTGTCTCCGGATCAAAAATATTATATCTTTTCCTCAAGGCCGAAATACTATCGGATAAAACCGCCAATGTTTCTTGTTTATCCTTGATTTGATTTTCATAAGAATGAATGATTTCCTCTTGGGATTGTTTGATAAGCGCATTGGATATTTCATTGATCTTTTCACGGGCGGCATTCGCCATTTCAGAAACCTTTAACCTATCCTTATCTTCAATGCTTAGTTCTATCGCATTCCGTTCATTTTTTTCAATATTGTATAAGCTGAAAAATTTTTTACTCATTCTATAAGGAGCCTTGATGTTTGAAGTATCAATGTCATAATGATTATATAAATCAAATTTATTGACCATGTAATTCAATAAATCATTTGATGTTGCCGATTGGATGACCCTATCCATGTCCTCGCTTTCTCCATAAAATTCCAATTTCTGATTGCCTACTCCGAAAATAACCGCAGGAGATTGTAGCGTAGGTGAAGCAGCATAAAAAGTAGTGGTCGCCATATAATATGTCGGTAACATCAAAGAAACCAAAGCCGTCAAAACCCCAACTGCCCCACAAGTGATTATGATAGGTCTTTTCCACTTGAATATGGCACGAAGCACCTCCAATAAATTTTCACGATTATATTCCATATTTTCGTTTTCCTTTAAGCTGCAAAAATAGAAAAAATCAACGGTTTTATTCCGTTTCTTTATTTCTCATAAATACTTCTTTTATCATCTCAATATCCAATAGCTTGAAAACCCATGCTATCGGCAAAGTCAATACTCCCCCCATTATTATTTTCACTATCCAATTAACGTCCAAATGTATCATCCCGAATTGCATAAGGACATACATTAACACTCCGAATAATATTATCCGGATGAATAATCCTGTCGGCAATTGGAGATCTAGTTTTTTATTGGAATAATAAATATGTGCTATCGCAACGATGCTTTGGGTGAATACCGTCGCATAGACAGCACCCAAGGCATTATATTTTGGAATGAGGATAAAATTAAGGAGGATATTTACAAGTACTCCAATAATTCCCATTGTATTTAATATCTTCAAATCCGCATTTGCATTCATTAAAGTGCCGAAGACATAGCTCGTCCCAATAGGAATAAATGAGAAAATCAACAAACTCAATAACAAACCCACGTATGCTGCTGGATAAGTGTCGAAAATAAGAGCAATAATTTCTTCTCCGAATGTCCCCAAACAAACGGAAACCCCAATAGAAATAAACATGATTATTTTAAATCCCACTTGTGCCAAATGCCGGATGCTTTCAGTATCTTTTTCTTTAATTAATCTGGCGAACATCGGCAACAATTGACTTGCCATCAATAATCCAAACATGGACACCATATCTAAAAAACGATATGCCGCCGCATAATACCCTGCTTCGGTTTCTCCATCGGATGGAATTAATTCTTTGAGCATGACGGCATCAGTCCGAGTATAAACTGTCGTCAACAAAACCAACAAGGCGTAAGGATATCCCTCTTTTATTATTTTAATAATTAATCCCTTATCCAAGGAAAAAGAAAAAGAGTCTATTTGTTTTACAACTACAAAAAAACTAAGGAAAGCTGTAATACAAAGTGTAAATATCTGAACATAAATAAAATGTTCTATCTTAAATTCGGAAGCAAAAGACCCGTACAATAAAGTTCCGCAAATAAATATTAATAAAATTCGATTAATAATGGACAAAACTGCGTCCAATTTAAATAAATGCAATGCAGCAATATTTGAACGGAGATATTCTATAAAAGAATTAAAGGCATGAATCAATCCAACTAACAATAACAATCTTAATTCTATCGCATTATAGCCTAAAAGAAAACCTCCTAGTAATATTGCCAATAAAAAAACAAATCCCAAAAATAATTTTGCTACAATAAAATTAGGTGCTAGTGTTTTTAATTTAGAATTATCCTGAGCGACAACCCTACTATTATACTGGGTCAAACCCAAATCCAAAATAATAAAAAATAAAAAGGAAAAATTGAATAAAATAAAATAAATACCATAATCCTCTGCTCCCACCACATCTTGCACCTTCATATCTATACCAAAGATATACAGCGGCTTGGCTAGTAAATTTACAAGAATTAAAAATATAAAATTACCAAGGAATTTTTGTTTCATTTATTTTATAACAATTTTCCTAAAGGTAAAATTATCACCTGATTTTATCTTAACAATAAATAATCCGGCATTTAAATTCCTTGTAGAAATAAATGAATTGTTATTTATAATCGAATCATAAATAAGTTTTCCGCTAGTGTCAAAAATGGAAATATTATATTCTTCAATATCATTATCGGATTCAATAAAAATATTTTCTCCCACATTTAATAATGTTGGAAACAAATGAATTCCGCTCAAATTTTCTGCCTCAAATAATCCCACCGTAGCATCTATTCCCAAGACATTGGATTTCGCCCCTATTACACCAATACAATTTTCTTCCGTCAAGGAAATCGAACCCATTCCTCCGTCCCATTGAACAACAACATTATCTCCATTATCAGAAATTACAGTTCCCCCCATCACTTCCCAGCAATAAACAGAACCATTATTATTAGGAACTGAATAAGTATAATTCTGTCCGCCTATCGGATTTATTTCTCCCGTCGGATCAGGACTTACAAACTCCATTGTCTTATATAAAAATTCATGTCCCTGCGTCCAAACAGGATTCCAAAATTCATTTGGAAAAGTAATAATCCCATCAGGCAAACCATAAAATAAATGCCCCTGGTCCTGATAAGGATAATATTCGTTATAAATTCCCAAGGCATCCATTCTCTGGTTAATAACTTCAGAAGAATAAACATAAGGGAATGTCAAATTAAAGTCCGTAATAAATGGATATCCTTCATCCACAGGAACAATAAAATCATTCGTTCCATGAATAATCAATGTAGGAATCTCTTCCGATGCGCCAATATAATTCAAATCCAAAACAGCTCCCCAAAGGTCGATGACTCCGGCAATATCGAATGAATGTTGGAAATTATTTCCGGAACAATCCAAGCAGCCCAAATCAAAATTTTCTAAGGGAATACCATAAGTTTGTTGCGGTCTATCCGCCTCTTGCATAAATGCGGTATGGAGGGAATTTATCGCTCCCGCACTTTCACCTCCCAAATAAATATGTTCTGGATCAATCCTAAAATCATTTTGATATTCCAACATATACCGAATCGCTGCCCTAGTATCTTGCACTCCTCTATACATTGCGCGTATCGCACTACCCTCACTCAAGGCATTGAGTCCCAAACGATAATCCAAAGACACCGCCACATATCCATAACGAGCCAAACTATCGCACCAAGCTTTCATATCTTCATGGTTTTTATTCCCTATAATATATGCTCCGCCAAATGACATGAAAACAACCGGACGTTTCGCCCTTGTGTCTCCCATAGGTTCGTAAACATTCATTTTAATATCAAATTCCAAAGGAATATTCAAGACATCATAAAGGTCTGCAGAACCATAAGTAATATTTTCGGTAACTGTAACATTATTAAAAACCGCTTTCTGGTACCGCTCGGATTCGCAATTTTGAGCTATGGAAAATTGTTGTAAAAACAATAGGAGTAGCAATATATAAGAATACTTCATTGTGTAAATCAATTTATAAAAACCATATCGAAGCTAAAATTAGTGAAAAGATTGGAAGATTTGCAGAATGCGGGATTTAGAGTATTAGACTTTAGTAGAAATATTACATTTGCCTACTCTACCCGATGGTTTTTAAAATAACTGCCGTTTCAGGTGTTTGTTCACCTGAAACACTCCGTCCGAACAGTATTTCAAGGTGGACAAACACCTTGAAAGGCGAGTTGGGTTCTTGAATAGAAAAACCATCGGGTAGAGTAACATTTGCCTACTGATGTTACGCAAAAATTATAACAGGTAAGTTTTAAACTATAGATTATTCTTTGTTTTTCATTTTCATTCATTTTTTGAGCGTTCAAAAAACGAAGAAAAAAACACCGACTAACGATTCTTCGGCTAAAAGGGACTTAAAATTTATGTATCGAGCTATAGTTTTATTATTGCATAGTGTGGTTTGATTATATAAACGAAAAACACTACATTTGCCCAATTCCTAAAAGAGAATCATTCTCACAAAAGAATATTTACTGATGAATACAAAGGAAATCACAGATAAACTCACGGAAAAAGGATTGAGGGTTACACCCCAAAGGATTGCTATTTTTGAAGCAATATTCAAACTGGACAATCATCCTACTGCCGAGAACATCATTGAGTATATCAAAAGGAAACATCCGAATATTTCTACCGGAACTGTATATAAAGTTTTGGATTCATTTGTTGAAAACCATCTTCTAAAAAAAGTGAAAACGGAAAATGGCATCATGCGCTATGATCCATTACTATCCAAACATCATCATCTCTATTGTATTGAAACCAATAAAATAGTGGACTATGAGGACAGTGAATTGGATGAACTCTTACTCAATTATTTCAAAAAAAAGAAAATCAAAAATTTTAAAATCCAAGATATAAATCTTCAAGTAACCGGAATTGTTAAAAACTAAAAATTTAATTATTAAATGAGTGATATGAAAAAAGGAAAATGCCCCGTCATGCACGGAGCGAATACTGATCATAAAAAATCAGTTGTAGATTGGTGGCCCAAAACACTAAACTTGGATATTCTTCACCAACATGACAGAAAATCAAATCCCATGGGAGATGATTTTAATTATGCCGAAGAATTCAAAAAACTAGACCTCGAAGCCCTTAAGAATGATTTAAAGGCATTGATGACTGACAGTAAAGATTGGTGGCCAGCTGATTGGGGACATTACGGTGGACTAATGATTAGAATGGCTTGGCACGCTGCCGGTACTTATAGAACCGCAGATGGAAGAGGTGGAAGCAATACTGGAAATATACGATTCGCACCTTTGAATAGTTGGCCGGATAATGTAAACCTTGATAAGGCACGTAGATTGTTATGGCCCATCAAGAAAAAGTATGGTAATAAGATTTCTTGGGCAGATTTACACATCCTAGCAGGAAATATGGCTTATGAATCCATGGGCTTGGAAACATTCGGATTCGCCGGAGGGCGTGAGGATATTTGGCATCCAGAAAAAGATGTTTATTGGGGTTCTGAAAAAGAATGGCTTGCCGAAACGAAAAACAGATATGCCGATGTTGACAATCGGGAAACATTAGAAAATCCATTGGCAGCTGTACAAATGGGATTGATTTATGTGAATCCGGAGGGAATTGACGGAAAACCGGATCCTTTAAGAACAGCCCAAGATGTACGTATGACTTTCAAACGTATGGCTATGAATGACGAAGAAACCGTTGCATTAGCTGCCGGAGGACATACCGTAGGTAAGTGTCATGGAAATGGAGACGCTTCAATCCTAGGTGATAGCCCAGAAGGTGAAGACATAGACACACAAGGTTTCGGCTGGATGAATCCGAACAGAAGTGGAAATGGAGCTGATACCGTAAGTAGTGGTTTGGAAGGTGCATGGACTACAAACCCTACCAAATGGGATAATGGATATTTTTATCTGCTATTCAATTATGATTGGGAATTGAAAAAAAGTCCTGCCGGGGCATGGCAATGGGAACCGATCAATATCAAGGAAGAAGACAAACCCGTAGATGCTTATAATCCGAACATCCGCCATAATCCTATCATGACAGATGCGGATATGGCAATGATTAAAGACCCGATTTATCGTGAAATTTCAGAACGTTTCCACAAAGACCCTGAATATTTCTCTAAGGTTTTTGCAAGGGCATGGTTCAAGTTGACACACCGTGATTTAGGACCAAGAAGCCGTTACCTTGGTGCTGATGCACCACAGGAAGATTTGATTTGGCAAGACAGGGTTCCAACTGTGGATTACACTTTGAACGAAGGCGAAATCGCAAGGTTAAAAGAAAAATTATTGAACTCCGGACTCAACAGAGCCGAGCTTATCAATACCGCTTGGGATAGTGCCAGAACTTTCCGTTCTTCCGATTTCAGAGGCGGGGCAAATGGAGCAAGAATCCGTCTGGCACCATTGAAAGATTGGGCAGGTAACGAACCAGAACGTTTGAAAAAAGTATTGGATAAATTAACAGAAATCCAAGGAGGACTGGACAAAAAAGTAAGCATTGCGGATTTAATCGTACTTGGAGGAAGTGCTGCTGTTGAAAAAGCAGCCCAAGAAGCGGGAGTCAATATAACTGTACCTTTTGCTCCGGGACGTGGTGATGCCACTGATGAAATGACTGATGCGGAATCTTTCGCAGAATTGGAACCTATCCATGATGGATTCAGGAATTGGGTGAAAAAGGATTATGCTGTAAATCCTGAAGAATTGTTGTTGGATAGAACACAACTCATGGGTTTAACTGCTCCTGAAATGACTGTCCTTATCGGAGGTATGCGTGTATTGGGAACAAATCATAATGGAACGAGACATGGTGTTTTTACAGATAATGCCGGTGTCCTTAGCAATGACTTTTTCGTCAACCTTACGGATATGAGTTATTCTTGGAAACCTGTTTCCAGTAATTTATACAATATCGTAGATCGCAAAACAGGAGCAACCAAGTGGACTGCGACAAGAGTTGATTTGGTATTCGGTTCTAACTCGATCCTTCGTTCTTATGCTGAGGTATATGCTCAGGATGATAACAAAGAAAAATTCGTAAAGGACTTTGTCAAGGCTTGGGTAAAAGTCATGAATGCTGACCGATATGATTTGAAGTAATTTAATTTAAATTGCGTTTTACGCAAACGAATGAATTTATAAACAAGCCTAATTGCATTTTATTCATATAATTAAATATGATTTGCAATTGGGCTTGTTTTTTAATTCTATTTTTTCACTCTAATCAAATTGTCCGATTCTGAATCTTCCAACAATTCAAACGACAGATTTGGCTCTATAAATTCCAAAACATTTTCATTCGGCTTTCCATTTTCAAGGATTTCCCTAAACCAATTTTTCATCCTGACCATATCCGAAGTGGTTAAGGCTGGGTCAGTCGTTTTCCAATTTCCTTTTTTTGATTGGGCGTTCAAAAAAACGTTCAACCAATTCCTATCCTCAACATATCTTGAGTTTTTGGAAAATTGATAAGCCTCTATTTTGATTTCAACTTTTTGCTTATCTATTCCTATTATTTTCATGATTTCCTTTTTGTTGACATACTACAATTATATCAAACCAATTCCTCCACATAATAATCAATTATCCCATTCCTAATTAATATTTCTGCAAGTAGGACATTTACAATCCAACTCGCCCAAGCAGAAAAAATATAAATTTCTTCCTCGTGTAAAGGGAATTCTATCTCTCCAAAAAAATAAATCATTGCTCTTAGGCTCACCGCAGATAATGTTAGTGCATAACTCCTTATCATCCATTTGCAATGCATTCTGAAATTCTTATTCCGGATAGCGGAAAATGCCAAGATGGTGGACATCCACCAGACTAAGGATTGAACGGTAAATGCAGCTTGCCCCAATGCTCCCCCATTGGCAGAAAATGCCAAAATAAAACCTGATGGAGCAGCCAATAGTAAGACAAGGGCAACATAGGCTTTTCCCATTCTCTTATGCCTATTCGGATTGTTTTCCATAATCCATTTAGAAAATTGGGTAACACCTAAAACCATTGTTGCAAAACCGGAAATGATATGGATATAAAATAAAGGCAACCAATGTGTCATATGAATAGCGTCCTGTTTCGTAGCAAAAAAATCAATATTCCCTGGAAAAGGGGGAAGCAAATAAGTCAATATGACATCCAACATCAAGTAACAAAAAACAATCATCGAGAAAAATGCGATTCCTCTCAATACGATAAAACCTCCGCCCATATCGGTTCGCATTTCTGACATTGTTATATTGTATAAAATTGAAATTGCGTTTCCGCAATTTAGAGATGTTATGTTAAAAAACAACTCTAAGGTAAAATAATCTGAGAGTTACAAATGTTGTATCGGAAACCTGCCCTCTCCATAATAGTATCACGAAGAGGGCAGTATCTTTTAAGATCTATGTTTTCAGTTAAATTACTCCAACCAACTTTTATAATAATCCTTATCTTCTATATCAAGCGTATGCTCCGTCAATTGCAATGGCTTGAATGTATCGACCATTACTGCTAGTTCACCTGTTTCTTTTTTACCAATGCTCTTCTCTACCGTTCCGGGATGTGGTCCGTGGGGAATGCCTCCGGGATGCAGGGTAATCATGCCCCGTTCCACATGTTTTCTAGACATGAAATCGCCATCTACATAATATAGTACTTCGTCACTATCTATATTGGAATGGTTGTAGGGAGCGGGGATTGCCAAGGGGTGATAATCATATAACCTAGGGCAGAATGAACAGATTACAAAACCCCTCGCAGCAAATGTCTGGTGTACCGGAGGCGGTTGGTGAACCCTGCCAGTTATCGGTTCGAAATTATGAATGGAAAAAGCGTAGGGATAACAATATCCGTCCCAACCGATGAGGTCGAAAGGATGGTTGAGGTAGGTGTAGGGATAAATCACATCTTGTTTCTTAATGAAAAATTTAAAATCCCCTTGTTCGTCATGTGTTTCCAAATCGACGGGTTTCCGTATATCCCGTTCACAATATGGCGAATGTTCCAATAATTGCCCGAATTGTCCCCGATATCTCTTGGGCGGAACGATGGGGCTGGCACTTTCTACAATGAAGAGCCTATTATTAGAATCATTAAAATGCAATTGGTATATTGTTCCTCTAGGAATGACTAAATAATCTCCATATCCAAAGGCAATATTGCCATACATGGTTTTCAGGACACCTGTTCCCTCATGTACGAAAATCACTTCGTCTGCATCTGCATTTTTGAAAAAATATTCGGTCATGGATTCCGTAGGTGCGGAAAGCACGATTTTACAATCACTGTTTACCAATACGGGTTTCCGGCTCTTGATATAATCCGCTTCCGGTTTCACTCCGAAGCCCTTGAGGCTCCTATGTTTCAACTGTTTATCCGAAACTAATTTCGGAGCGACGGAAAAGGGTTCTCCCACTTGCTTGATTTGTGTGGGTGCATTGGCATGATATAGCAAGGAATACATATCATCAAAACCAATGGTGGAAAATAATTCCTCATGGTACAATGTCCCATCCGGCTTACGGAATTGGGTATGTCTTTTTTGAGGGATAGCACCTAAAGTATGGTAATGCATAAGTATTGATTTAAAATTGTATCGGTGAAGTTACTTGAATTGGGACTAATATCAAAAATTATAAAATTATTGTCAAGGATAAATTATGGTTTCCAAAGGGGGCAATCATATTTTATCTCTTTGTAAATCAAAACACTTTATAATTTATAGATGACATACATTTTTCATTCAACAATATTAATATCAAAACCTATAATATCCCTCCAGCCTTCTCCGATACTTTCATCATCCAAAGCAAATGGTGTCACATGATGCCATAAATCTGTCCCGTGTACGATTTCGTCCTTGCTGTCTCCTTGGAAAATAAATTCGCCCGGTTCTAATATTCGCCTGAAAATAATTTCCTTTGTCCCGTCTTCCACTTGCTCAATAATATGGCTTTCTCCTCCTGTTACATTTTTTCTGTTTATCACCAATGCGGAAATAATATAATCCGCCCCATCTTCATGCGCTCCTTCGGGAGAATTATTTCCCGGTCTTTGCGGTCTCGCCTTCACACTCATAAAATGGCCGACCATATTAATTTTCTTAATTTCTGGTCTTACCCTTTTCATCATGCGGAACACATGAACCATCCATTTATAAAACAATGAATTTTCTACATGTTCTTTTGGGGATTCTGCAAAAATCCGAGGCAAGGAACGATAATCATCACCTTCTACTTCCTGGGCGAATTGTTCGACTTTCTGCCGTTCTATTTTCATCTTACCATCTTCTTCCGAAATTGAAAACTGGCAAACAGACCTTCTTCTCCAGGGTTTTATTTTATCAAATGCCTTTCTTTGTTTTTTGGGTAATTTATTTATCCATTCATCAAATGAGGACAATTCTATTTCCCCTAAAAAATAAGCTTTGAATAATGCTTGGATCTCATCTTTTTCCTCCGGAAAAAACGATTTGATAAATTCCACCCTCAATCTCCTAGGGTCATAAGGATCCCAAGGCAATTCCTCAAAAAAATCGGAAAAAGTTTCTACGAATTTATTTTGATCCATTCCTAATTGTTTCAAGCTGGAAACATAAATAGGAGAATGGACTTCCCT